>JAAYSI010000276.1 GCA_012524045.1 Peptococcaceae bacterium
CTAAACTACATTGGCTGGAGGATATTATGAATTCAAAAGAAGTTTCCATCCTTTTAGAAGTACGAGAAGTAATCTATACCTTCTTAAGTACATCCTTTCTGCTTTCACCTACTTCTACTCAAATAACAACTGTCATTCAACAAAGACTTTTTGAAGAATTCCCCTTAGATCTTGACAATCAAGATGCAATAAATGGTTTGGAACTCTTATCTTCTTGGGCGAAAGAAAATGAAAATACTAACCACGAAGAATTATGCAAAGAATTACTCCAAGATTATAACGCCCTTTTCGTCGGACCCGGACACCTCTTAGCCCCACCTTGGGAGTCTGTATATCTTACTGAAGAAAAACTTACTTTTGGAGATCCTACCATGAAGGTTCGAGCCTTTTATCTTCGCCATGGTTTAGAATATTACCGGAAAAACTCCGAACCGGATGATCATTTTGGCCTTGAAATGGAATTTATGGCAAAGTTGATTTCCAAGCAAAGACAAGCTCAAAATAAACAAGATGAACAGTACTTAGTAAGAGAGCAAATAGCATTTCTTCAAGATCATGTTTTGAAATGGCTAAATGATTTTGCAAATGATATATGCCAAAATTCTAAAACTAAATATTATAAAGGCTTAGCCTTATTAGCTAAAGGATTTTTAACTTGGGATTATCAGAATTTAAAAGAGAGTGAGATTATCTAAATTGAGAATACAACTATCTGAGTAATAACTTTTGACAAATAAAGAGCTGTCTGAGAAGACCGGCCGGTTCCGGCTGATTCTTTCTAAGACAGCTCCTTTTGTTAAAAAACGGAAATAGAAATAAAGAGGCTTAAGTTAAACCAATTTGCGGAGCAACTAAAGCAGCATAAAAAATATATCTTCCAATAAATTGACCGACAACTACAGAAACGCAAGCTATATATACTACCCCAGTACCAATATTTTTGTTTGTTCGGAGAAGCTCGGAAGCATACGGCCACATCAAAATCCCTGCGCCAATCAAAACTAATAGCCATTTAAGTGCCAGTACCGTACCCATCGCACTTAGTATCTCGGCGCTCGTTTGAGCTGCCATTCCTCCTTGGCTTAAACTTAAAGCGTAAGGAATGGCTACTCCTGCCTGGATGAAAACGGCTCCGAGGATAATAAGTCCGACCAGACCATTAATTTCCTTACGAAGTTCTTTTTTGCCTAACACCAAAAATAGCAGCCCCCCTACCGCAATAGTGGTGGCATAAAACTCTACATAAGTATTTAAGCCTTGCCACAATGGAATAATTGTAGAGGTATAGACTTTGGCCATAGCGGCAACTGTCAGAATCCCCACCAAGCTTCCGGCCCAGCCGGCAATCCTTAGAACAATATGGCTAGACGGTTTTAAATAGAGCAACAACACATAAACTACGGCAATTACAGTAAAAATGCCCGCGAACAAAGCCTCAATGCTAAGCCAAGAACTACCGAGATTAGCTAGCGAATTTAAAAAGGCGAGAGGCCTACCCAAGTGGAACAAAGAGGCCAGAATTGCCACAATACCTAGAATGGCGGAAGCGAGAGCCGCAGCTTTAAATTCTTTGTCCCGAACCAACTCTTTACCCACAACGTAAAAGAGCATAATCCCAATAGCCGCCTGTAAGCAAAAGGTAAAAAGGATTAAGGCAATTTCACTCACTTTTATACCTCCTTCTTCCGAAAACCGGTTTGCTTTGCCACATTTTTGGGTCTAATCAATAAAGAAGGATTAGTAACAGAGGAAGCAGGGAGAATCGGAAGGTCCTGGGTACTTTCCTTTCCATATTCCGATTGCAGCTGTTCGATGTCTCCCCATTTAAGAACTCGCATTGGACAGGAGTCTACACAGGCCGGGTTTAAACCTTGATCAAGCAAATCTTGACACATATCGCATTTTTTAACGATCTTCAATTCCTCGACAAATTGAGGAATACTATATGGACAATTCCAAGTACAATAGCGGCAGCCGATACATTTTGTTTGGTCATGGGCCACAATTCCATTATCAAGCTTATGCATAGCAGTTGTCGGACAACCTTCTACACATCTAGGAGTCGCACAGTGATTGCAGGTTCCGCTATAATGGTAAAGGTCAGCTTGTGGAAACTTTCCGACTTCAAAAGTCTTTACTTGACGGAAAAGAATTCCCGGTTTGAGATTATTCTTATCTTTGCAGGCAATCTGGCAGGTCCGGCAACCAATACAAGCAGTCATGTCAAAACAAAAACCTAATTGACTCATCCCTGTTCACACTCCTTGCTAAAACAATATCCTTTGTGGTCTTTCCACATCCGGTTTCAAAGGTGTCCCATCCCACTTTTCGAAATCGACTGTATTAGAATTCCAACCGGAAATCCCTTGACCAGTAGGAATATTACCGGACAGGATATTATCGGCACCAGCGTAATCTATGCCCGTTTCTTCGTCGATCTCACACCAAGCACCATGCGGCAGAGCCACCACACCCGGCATTAATCGTTCGGTAATACATGCATTCCGTAAGATTTTTCCAAACTCATTTTTTACTAAGACGGTATCCCCATCTTTGATTCCCTTTTCCCCAGCATCTTGGGCAGAAATATATACAGGGTTGGGACAAGCTTCACGCAACTGTAAAATGTTATCAAAAATAGAGTGCGATCTTCTTAAATAATGCGGGGTAATCAACTGATAAGGATAATCCCCTTCTATTTTGTTTTTCCAGTCTTTAAAGGTCGCTTCGTAGCCTTTAGCAGGGGGTATATACTTCGGGATTGGGGAGATCTTGGAGTAACCGAAATTATTAACAATATCGGCCAGGGTCTGACAGTAAATCTCCATTTTGCCACTGACAGTATTCACCGGATGAGCCTCCGGGTCACGTCTGAAATCCTCATAAGCAATGAATCCGTAATTATCACCCTGATACCTCTCTACCTGATAAATGCCATCTTCGATAAACTTTTTCAACGAAATACGACCGGCTTGAGGTTCCCCGCTAACCCCCCATTCCTGGATGTCCGCAGCAGTAATTTCGACCAATGGTTCAAAGGTTTTACCGTCTTCCTTAACAACTTTAGTTCCCGCAATTTTGTTGAATAGCTGCTGTTTGCGGTCATAAGGGAACAATTCTTTTTCATTTAGTCCTAAACGTTTGCCTATCTCCCGAGCAATCCATTCGTCGTCTTTGGCTTCATAGATGGGCTCAATAACTTGGCTCATGACAATCACAATATCCCTATTGCAATACGGAGCCAAATCCCCGGGCCTTTCCCACCAAGTGGTTACCGGCAGAACCACATCGGCGTACTTAGAATTCGTTGTTAAAAAGTGGGACTGGCTAACGACAAACTCAACTGCCCGATGAGCTTCAATACCCTTATTCATTCCGTCTCTAGTCTGTAAACTGGCTTCATGGGTATGCCAAATCATTTGAATATTTATATCTTGCTCTTGTATCCTAGTTTTTAAGTCAATGTCGCGGACGGTGTCCTTCCAACCGGCCGGATAGCCAAAAATACTATTGATTATTGAATTCGGCGTATAGTTTTTATTTAAAATCGCCGTCCATAACTCGGTGTCATTAATGCTATGAGGTAGAGGGTTTGCCGGATATGGAATCCCACTAGCCCCTCCGATAACCAGTGGTGGTCCGGAATTAGCAGCGTTGTTCCAGCAGCATACCCCGGTCATATGCCCGGACTTACCCATATGTCCGGTCATCGCCCCAATTGTCATAATCATTTGAGGTAAAGAATCCGAATTGAAAGTACGTCCGGGAGCCCATCCTGTTAAAATACTGACTTTATTTTGCATGCCAATTGCCCTGGCAAGATATTTTATGGTATTGGGATCTACCCCACAGATTTCCGAAGCCCATTCCGGAGTTTTTGGGATATTATCATACTTGCCTAAGACATAGTCTTTAAAATTCTCATCGGTCTCCGCATCGGCAGGCATATGCTCCGCGTCAAAACCCACTGTACATCTGTTCAGAAAATCCCAATCGATTAAAGGATTATTTACCGGATCATCCTCAACTATTAAGGTATAAGCCATTGCCAGCAATAAGGCCATATCGGTAGCCGGCCTAATTGGAATCCATTCAGCTTCCAGAACAGAGGCTGTGTCGTGGTAAATAGGATCAACAAAAATGAATTTGACTCCTGCTTTTTTCATCTGCAGAAAATGATACATCGGGTTACCCATGGAACTCCAGGCAGGGTTCATACCAAAGGCAACAACTAGATTCGTTTTGCGCATATCAAAACGATCATTAATTGCTTTAACGTCTATACAGTTATCGGAAAAGCCTATCAGGCCTGGAGTTAAATACCAAGAACCAAAGGAAATGGTACCCCAACTGGAAGTAAAGCCGCCATACATACTCATTAGACGTTGGATTTCATAGGAACCTGAAGAAGGCAATAATATTGCTGAGTTTCCGTATTTTTCTTTAATCCTCTTTATTTCGCTAGTAACTATATCCAAAGCCTCATCCCAGGATATCCTTATCCATTCATCCCTGCCTCTTAATTCTTTTTTGCCACCCCCCGGCTCCCAGTTTTTCCTTTTCATCGGATACTTCAAGCGATCGACACCTTGAGCCTGATATTTTTGGGAGCGGCCTCTCAAACACCCCCTTTGTTGAGGAACATCCGGCGTATCAGCCCGAGTGTCATCGGTTTTTTGTCTGAGAATAATGCCATCTTTCACAAGGGCTTTGTTTAAACACCTGCCCCCGCAGTTATGCCAACAGGTAGCTGCAACCCATTTCCCCTGTTCCGCCAGGTTGTCATCGGTAATCACCGCTGGAGCCAGGGTATTAGCGCAACCTGTAAGAGACAGGCTGGCAACGGCAGCAGTGCTGGCTTTAAGAAAAGACCTTCTATCTAGTCTTAGCTTATTGATTTTGTTAATAATATCCGGCATTTATTCTCTACCTCCCTTTTGTGAAAATAATTAAACCAGCTTTTCATTTGTACTCATTTTCTCATAAAGCTTTTGTAAATTTTTACGAAAAAATTCTGACTTTTTTGAAATCTATTACAAGAACCTTTAAAATTAATACCATTTGGACAGAATCTCTCTTTTAGGCTAAAATTAACTTAGCTGGCATTTATTAGTTCAGAGGAGGGAGGAAAGATGCAGTCAAAAGAACTCTTAGCTTTTCAGACAAGCTTATTGAAAGAATTGATAGCCAATAACGAACTCGGTGGTCTTGTTGAAAAACTAAGCTATTCAGTCGGTTATCCGGTAGTGGTGACGAATTCTTCTTATCGAATAATTATTACCGCTGGACTTAAACAGAGAATACTCAGTAATTATCTCCAAGTCTTTCCTTCGAAATCAGCTAACTACCATATGTTAAAAATAAGTGAAGAGGAAACTGATCAAGGATTCGTTTTTCCAATCAAAAGTAAACATGAAAACCTTGGCTTTTTAGTATTCTTATGTGATCAAACTGAACAGGAAAAAATAATTAAATACGCGGCTATTGCCACAGATATTTGCGCGATTTCCCTGCTCAAACAGGCTCAAATCAATTTAGCCGAACGCCAACTTAAAGATCCTTTTGTTTTTGATTTGCTATACGGCAATATGAATTCAGACGAAGATATTATAAACCGCGGCAAATTATGGGGATGGGAATTGGAAAAGCCTCATTGCGTCGTTGTTTTTGAGCTAAACGAATATGAACAATATACTTCCGATAAGCAAATAGCGTTAGATTTATTAGATATTGTGGAATCTGAACTAGCCAAAATGGAGCAAGCTCCTATTGTCTTTCGGAAAAGAGGTGAAGTAACAGCCATCTTAGGTTTGGATATAAAAAGAGCGCAAGAACGCAAAGCTTATATAAATATCTTAGTCAGGAAAGTTTTGGCCCTGGCTGAAGAACTCTATCCGGATAGAGTTATCAGTGTTGGCTCCGGTCGCACTTACCCCAAACCGAGTGATATCTTCCGCAGTTATCAAGAAGCAAAGGTTGCGTTAGAACTCGGCCGCATAATGAATATCCGCTCGAAAACTCCTTTTTTCCGCGATTTAGGCTTAGCTAGAATCCTTTATAATCACGACCAGCAAGAATTAGCAGAGTTCTACAAGGATAATATTGGAGAGTTGATTCGCTACGATCAGGAACAAAATACGGAATTTGTCCAAACATTAGAAAGCTTTTTCCTTAACCGCTGTGATTTAAAAGCTGCTGCCGATGACCTTTTTTTGCACCCTAATACCCTACGCTACCGTCTGAAAAAAATTGAAGAAATACTAGAAATAAACTTAAATGATATTGACACCAAACTGGATTTAATGACCACTTTCAAAATTAAACATATCAAGAAAGTTTAATTCAAGTTTAATTTTGGGAGGAATATTTTTTGAATACTACTTATGAAGTTTTCCGCAATGTCTGTCCTCGCAACTGCTACAATTCCTGTGCCATGCTCTCTTACGTACGAGATGGCAAATTGTATAAAGTTGCAGGCGATCCACAGCATGGTTTTACCAGGGGTAAACTTTGCTCTAAGGGTTATGCCTACCTCAAGTATGTATATAGCCCTAACCGACTTCGTTTTCCTTTAAGGCAATACCCACGTGGTTCTGGAAAATGGGAAAAAATAAGCTGGAACGAAGCTCTCGAACAAATCGCCGAAAAAATCTTAGAACTAAATAAACGCTATGGTTCCAACCTCTCCCTCACTTACAATAATGGTTCCGGTAACATCGGGCTGCTGCACCAATATGCCTCTGCGGCCTTTTTTAATAGTTTGGGACAACATACCAAACCCGTCGGCAACTTTTGTTTAGCAGCCGGCCAAGATGCTTTTACCTATGATTTTGGACAAACTTTAAACCCGGACCCGGAACAGATGGGTTACGCCAAGCTCATTCTCCTTTGGGGAGCTAACCCTGCCTGCACCGCAATCCAACAGATGAAATACATTAACGCTGCCCGAAAGGCCGGGGCTAAACTGGTAGTTATTGATCCATTATTCACTTCAACAGCAGCTAAAGCAGATCTTTATATCCAAATTAGACCGGGTACCGATGGCCTTTTAGCTTTAGGCCTAGCAAAAAAGCTTATTGAAAATGAAGATTATGATCGGGAATTTGTTGAAAACCATATATACGGTTTTGAAGCCTTTAGCCGCTATTTAAATAATTCCGACTTTTCTCCGTCTCGACTAAGCACTGTTACAGGCATAACTGAAGAAGCTTTTTATGAATTGTCTCAGTTGTTAAAAGAATACAAGCCATGTTCGTCATGGATTGGTTATGGCTTCCAACGGCACAGCAACAGCGGTCAAAGCATTCGAGCTATCAATGCGTTGATGGCTTTGACCGGAAATATTGGGAAGTCTGGCGCAGGCGCCTACTATTTGCACCTGGGACAAGAAGCCTTCCCTTTAAAATTGGCAAATCATAATTCTTCCGTCCAAAACCGTTTGGTAAATATCAATGATTTTGCCTCAAGTATACTGTCTCTACAAGACCCACCCGTAAAGTTTATCTGGATCAGTGGCCGCAATCCTTTGTCCCAAGATCAAGGGCTTACAGCTTGGCGAGAACTGTTAAATCAACTGGAACTGATTGTTACGGTCGATTTATTCATGACTAAAACAGCTGAGCATTCCGATCTTGTCTTACCGGCTGCCAGTCATTTTGAGGAGTACGACCTAAATATTAGCTACTGGCACTATTGGCTGGCCCTAAACGAAAAAGCGCTTCCGGCTTACTATGAGGCCAAAAGCGACTTGGAAATTTTTCGATTACTTACGCGGAAATTAAATAAACTATCCGCAGGATTTTCTGATTTTCCGGCAGAACTTTCAGCTGAAGATTGGCTGGCAAGCGAGATTACAACTCAAATAAAAGTCAGTTACGGCATAAACAGTTGGCAAGACCTAAAAAATGGTCCGAAAAAACTGCAAATGGAGATTCCTTGGTCAAGTTGCAAGTTTCGTACGGCAAGCGGTAAATTTGAGATATATTCTAAGCTAGCCCGGAAAAACAATTTACCGGCACTGCCCAAGTATCACCCACCTCAGTCAAGTAAGCATCCTTTCCAGGTGTTATCGCCGCAAAAAAACGAATTTATCCACTCACAAACAAAATGGTTACCTCGAATTATCCATGACCAAGCTAGCCTCGTGCTGATAAATACTAACGATGCTCAAACTCATAATCTTAGAGACGACGAAAGTGTTATTCTCTATAATGATAACGGCTCGCTCTCCAAGAAGGTCCAAATCACAGACAGCGTGCCGCCTGGTGTGCTGGTCGTATTCCAAGGAGGACAAGAGCCGATTAATTCGCTTATTAACGAAAGCTTTTGTGATATGGGAAAACTTAAGAATCACTATAATGGGAACGCTTTTTATGACCTATTCGTTAGCCTAAAAAAGGGAGGGGATTCTGCTGAAGCAGCTTGGTTTTTTGTTTAATGTCGATCAATGTATAGGGTGCCAAAGCTGTATTTCTGCTTGCAAAAACGAAAACCAAACTCCGACAGGAGTAAATTGGCGCCGGGTCAGCCAAATCACCGAAGATGTGTTTCTATCCTTATCTTGTAACCACTGCGACAGCCCGGAATGCTTTCGAGTTTGCCCCGAGAAAGCCTATACTAAACAGCGAGACGGTATAGTTATCATTAATCCTAACCGCTGCAACGGTTGTATGGATTGTGTTGCAGCCTGTCCGTTTGGCGCTCCTCAATTTGACTACGAACAACATAAAGCGAGTAAATGCACTATGTGCTATACTCGCTTACAAAACAATCTGCAGCCGAGCTGTGTCGAAGCTTGCCCGACTGATGCACTTAAAATCGTCGACTTCAACCAGGATTTGCCTGTATCTGTTGAACTTACGGTAGCAGGATTTCCGGATATTGTCTTAACCAGACCGTCTACCCGTTTTATCCCACCCCAACCTCGCCGCCGCTATCGGTTGAATTGTCTAAATTAGCTTCAAATCAAAGTCTTTAGGATTAACCATATCTATTTTTAATTCTCGTAGATATTTTTCTTCATTACGTTTTTCAATAATATTGTACGAAATCCCCACTTCAATCGGTAGCTTTTTTAAATGCTTTATCTCTTTGACATGGAACTCTAGAAATTTATACCTTTCATTTATATTGTAGTACTTAACTCTTTTTTTCCTTAAAATTTTAAGAACTTCACTTATATCTTCACCGAAAACTTTAGCTTTTTTCAAGAAAAAATCTTTATGGGAAAAATAAAGCAACTTATTCCTGCTTTCATATATATTTTGTTGATAAACCTGACCGGTATGCTTATTTTCCAGCGAACAATAATGAACCCCAAGGGACATTTTTTCGTTAAGAGCAAAATCGACCAAAGCTAAGCACTCTTCTTCACTGCCAGCTACCGGAAGCCCACCGGCATACCAATAGTCGTACAATACTTTGTATGGCGGAACCTTAACGGCAAAAGATCTTTGTTTAAATTCTTCAATATTATTATAAGGAAAACAGAACTCTAGTAGATTGATGCCAGAAATGCCGATCTGGTCCAATTCCTTAAGCAACTCTTTCATTTCGGCCAAAGTACCCGGGATTACCGGCATTTCGACCATAACGTCGCGAATATAATCCTTAGCCAAACGCATATTCGCCAATACTTTTTGGCGCAATTCCTTCTTATCTTCTAATTTTACACTGAAGCGGATTTCATCCAATTTCACATTTCTCAACTGGGTTAAAACTTCCTCCTCTAATAAATCTCCGGAGGTATATAATCTGGTATGAGCGCGCGGAAACAGTTCCTTGGCGTGCCTAAAAAATTCCACGGTCTCCTCTTTATGAAGTAACGGCTCTCCACCGGTTAAAGCAATATAGGCCAGTCTACTGCCACTCTTAGCTACGCTGTCTAATTCGGCAAGGCAGTCTCGCTGATTTTCTGTATAATATTCATAGCTTTCTTGATTTGGGTTGAAACAATAATAGCATTTACGATGGCACTTTAAAGATAAATAAAAGGTAAGACTGCCCTCTCCTTTACGGCAGGCTTCACAGGCCGGGGAAATCCAATTTGTATATATACTTTTATCGTCGTTGCGGAATATAGCGCCGCTATTTCGGAGATTTTGCTTGGTTTCATGCAGTATATCCTGGTCAATAGGTTTAAATTCTAAACCCTGCTTACTTACTTCCTTCAGAAATTGATCATAAATCTTGGTATAGATTTGAGCATAAGAGCGGAATTGCGGATTTTTGAGCTTAACGATATTTTGAGTACTAAGTTCCAACATCAATAAATTCTCCTTTTAGGGCTTTTATTACTTTTTTCAACTTACTTGGCAATGTAAATTGTCTTTATATAAAGATAGTTGCCTTTGCAAAAAAAATCAATAGCAGGAGATCCTATAATGAAAAAGAGCTGCGTTTTACAGAGTTTTTTCTGTGGTAAACAGCTCTTTTTTTGGGCTAATCCTTATTGTTATTCAACAGTTATTGCCTCAACCGGACATTGATCTCGAGCATCTTCGACATCTGCAAGCAATTCTTCCGCGATTTCTTGGTCGACTGCTTCGGCTAGTCCTTCATCGTTTAAGAAAAAAATGTCAGGACAGATTGAGCTACAAACTCCACATCCAATGCAGAGTTCGGGGTCGACAGCCGCTTTCATACTTTCATCCCCTTCCCCGTATGAGCTTTTCCTAATTTGATACAAGATAACACTTCATACATGATAGTTTATAATAAAGTCTTTAAAATTCCTATATAGCTTTAAAAATTTTAAGCTTTTCGCCTTTTTTCGGATATAGTTAAATATCTTGTAAAATCTCTCCTTGTACACTCAATACTGTTTCGCTATAAGGTACAACAGTCTCAGCTAGGAGCATTGCCTCTTTAACTGCTCTTACAATACCGTTGCAGCAAGGCACTTCCATTCTAACTACTTTGATACTCTGAGGATTGTTAAGCTTAATAATTTCAGCCAGTTTTTGAATATAATAATTATTATCGTCTAACTTAGGACAGCCAATCAGGGTGATTCTGCCATCCATAAATCTCTCGTGGAACGAAGCGTGGGCAAAAGCCGTGCAATCCGCTGCAATCAAAAGATTGGCATTTTTTAAATAGGAAGCTTGGGGATTTACCAGTTTTAACTGACAGGGCCACTGTCCTAATTTAGAGGGACGTTGCTCTGTTTTTTCGGCTTGTGTAGAATTCTGCGGAGCTCTGGTTGACAAAGGCGCCTGGTTTAAGACCTGAGCCCTGCTACCCGGGCAACCGGTATGGGCGGCCGAGCGACTTTGCATTCTCTCTTTAACCAATTCTTCGTCAAATGGAGCTGCCTCTCTCTCGATTATCTCAATAGCACCGGTCGGACACTCTGGCAGACAATCACCGAGACCGTCACAATATTCATCACTGATAAGAACAGCCTTGCCATCTATCAATTCTAGTGCTCCTTCGTGACAAGCATCTATACACAGACCACATCCATTACATTTTTCTTGATCAATTGAAATAATTTTTCTAATCATCTATCTCACCTTTCCTTTAAAGTTTGATTTCGTTTTGTTATCTATACTTTAACCTTTTTTTAAAGGAAAAGCCGTAACCTAGGTTACGACTGATTAGCTATTTTTCCAATATACAAAGGCCATTTTCGATCTGATCCTCTCATTGATAAGCCCAGCGGTTGATTTCTCCTCCAAAAAATCCTTAATTAGTGACTTTTCGGTAGGCGTTAGCTCCGTCCTTGCTCTGAATCTATTGACATAATGGTGATATGCTTCCTCAACCGTTCTGTTCACTTGGCGATCCGAACTCACATAGTGGATTTCCGGGTAGAGTTTGGCAAGCCAGAGAATATTGAAGAGGCAATAAAGCCCTCTGTTGCCATATTTGTCTTCTTTCTTCTGCCCAAAAACATGTTTTTGCAGTTCATCCCCAACGGAATCAAAACGCTCTAAAAAATGACAGATTAGGCAATAGCCTTTGCTGGCCTGGATCATTTTATCGAGATTTTCTTTATTATTAATAGCCGGGGACATGATTGCCGTAATTAAATCAAATTTTTTGGACCATTCTAAAGCAGCCAAATCAACCTTCTGCCAGTCTAACTCTACAAATTCTACATTAGAAAAGCGTTGTTTGGATGAATTCTCCCGGGCAGCTTGAATCATTTTTGGTGCAATGTCTACCCCGATTACATATTGAGCTGTCTTAGCAAACTCTAAGGCGAATTTTCCCGGACCACAACCTATATCCAAAACCGTGCTGGCTTTAGTCAACATACGTTTTTGCAACAAAAAATCTGTTATTAGATTTATTCTTTCATCCGGTTTATTGCGGTTAAATTCCTGGACTCGATTATCCCAGCAAGAAGGATCAGCGTCTCTATAGCTGTCCTCATGCTTTTCTACCCATAACTGCTCAAAAGAAGTAATATCCACCCCTTCACCCCCTGGGATATTTTATTTTTATGTTGGCAATGCACATAAATAGACTTAGCATAGATTGATACAATTTTAATACATTTTTAGTGCCGATAGATAAACTAATAAAAACTAACGAATATA
>JAAYSI010000277.1 GCA_012524045.1 Peptococcaceae bacterium
TAACATATACCATCATACTTACCATCCAAGCCATGACCTTTCTGAACTTCAAAAGCATAACTAACATCCGAAGCCAGGTTTATAACCTTTGAATTATGGAATTCATGACCTTTAAGCTGCTGAGCCTGGTCAAACCAAAAGTTACTCTCACAGGGTTTTAAGATAGTATAACCGTGTCCTTGTGGTTTAGCTGTCATTGTAACATCGTAAGGTAAGAGGCCAACCATTTCAAATTTCCCTTCTTGGGTACTAATTGAACGTCCCAAATACATAAGTCCACCGCACTCGGCATAAAGCGGCAAACCTTGTTCGGCCGCCAAGCGAACCTCTGCGCGGAAAGTGCAATTTTTCTCTAATTCAGAGGCAAATACCTCTGGAAAGCCACCGCCTATATAGAGACCGTCCAAATCTGGTGGCAAACTGGAATTATTTAAACTATCAATATATTCAAGCGTTGCTCCTGCATCAACCAAAGCTTCCAAATTTTCAGGATAATAGAAACTAAAGGACTGATCCTTAATTACTCCGATTTTAGGCGCATCAACCTTTTTTTTGTGTAAAGTAAAATCAACTTTGGACCCGCCGGTAAAATCAGAACAATTAAGAGCCGGTGCAGTATGAGCCAGCTCTATCAGCTTGGACAAATCTACATGTTCGCGTACAACTCGAGCTAAAGAATCTATAATTTCATCAGTAGTATCAAGTTCTCCATTCAGGACGAGCCCTAAGTGCCGATCCGGGATAGTCAAACTTGCATCCCTAGGAATAGCTCCTAAGACCGGTATATTACAAAAGTGTTCTATTGCCTCAGTTACCCTTTTTTGGTGTCGAGGCCGGGCTACTTTATTGAGAATCACTGCAGCGATATTAACAGCCGGATCAAAGTGCTGAAAACCCATAACCATAGCAGCAACACTTCTGGTCATTCTGGTAGCATCTACTACTAAAACAACCGGTGCTTGAGTGATTTTTGCTACTTCGGCTGTTGAACTACTGCCAACCATGTCCACACCGTCATAAAGCCCCATTGATCCTTCAATAATTGCCAGTGAATCTTCAGCTGTATTTTGGATTAATGAAGAACAAATATCTTTACCACTCATAAAGAATGAATCCAAGTTGCGACAGGTAACACCGGCAGCAGTTGAATGCCAACTGGCATCTATATAGTCCGGTCCTTTTTTGAAGGGTTGAACGCGGACACCTTCTCTAGTTAATGCCCTTAAAAGCCCTAGCGTAAAAGTCGTCTTACCGCTACGCCCCTGTGGCGCACCGATGACCAGGCGAGGAACTGCTATTTTTTTGTCTTGCTTCTTACTATTTTCATTTAATAACAAAGTCTTTCATCCTTTCTGGTTTCGGTTTGCGGCAACGCTAAGGTAAGAGCGGAGCCCCAGTTAGAACTGGGGCATTACATTTCGGAATGCAAACAATTAGACACAGCCGGTCGGCTTTAACAGGCCAGCAATCTTACAGGCGCCTTTAGCCGGGCCACTTGGGAATAATTCATAGATTGTTTTCAAGTCATAACCGGTTTCTTTGCAAAGCTTACGAATCATTGGCGCAACCCCAAATTTTTGGAAATAATCGCGCAGATAATTGATTACTTTCCAATGATCCTCGGTTAATTCTTCGACATCTTCTGTTTGCGCTAAAGCTAAAGCGATTTCTTCATTCCAAACATCGGCGTCGACGAGAAAACCGTCTTCATCCAATTCAATAACTTGACCATTAACTACTAAATCAGCCATTTTATTGCCTCCTTTTAGAAATGTTTATTGTCATTTATTTTCTAGGTAACTACAGGATCAGAGCCCTTCCCATAAGGTCACTGAGTCCCTTAACCTCAACATCCACTTTATGATGAGCCATTACGGCCGGCAGTTGAGCTTTACAGATAGCACAGGGAGCACAAAGAATCTCTGCTTTGCTATTGCGAACTGATTCCGCTTTTGGTTGGCCGAGTGCCATTCGAAGTTCCATGGCCTCGTCCATCAAAATCCCCGAGCCACCGCCACAGCAATAAGAGTACTGGGCTGTCGGCACCATTTCGACGAAATTCTGCACACAGGCTCTTAACAACTCGCGCGGTTGCTCTATCAAGTCTCCGCCGCGGGAATAATTGCAAGGGTCGTGGTAAGTTACAACTTCCGGATTCTTGCTTTTATCGAATTTAATTCTTCCACTTTTATAATGTTCTAGCATTTCTTCGAACAAATGGATAACCGGAAATTGTA
>JAAYSI010000278.1 GCA_012524045.1 Peptococcaceae bacterium
AGATAGTCCGGGTAATAACGCCCGGGACTTCTGATTTTTCAGGAAATGAAACTAAAAACAACTATTTAGCTTCTGTATATAAAGAAAAGGAATGGGGTTTAGCCTATACTGATATAACAACTGGGCATTTTCAAATTATTGAAACTCCATCTTTCGAAACAATTCAATCCGAGCTTAATCGTATAGCTCCATCCGAGTTATTATTACCGCAGGATAATATATATTCTAATAGTTTATTCTCTGACTATTATATCAGTTCAATTGATAAAAGTTGGTATAGCCAAACTACGGTACTAAAGGATAGATTCCCTGAGCATTTAGAGCTTTTAGATAGGATGCCTGTTGCTGCTAAAGCAGCGACCGGCTTATGGATTTACATTAAAAATAATATTCCTAACTCTGAGCAAAATCATATCCTTAGGATAACTTCTTTGCAAGATAATACAATAATGGTATTAGATAAGTGGACAAGAAAAAATCTAGAACTTGTTGAAACTATAAGAACTAATGATGAGAAAGGTACTTTGTTTTCTATTCTTAATCAAACCAAAACCGCTTTCGGTGCCAGGTTGCTTCGTAATTGGATTCAACAACCTTTAATTAATAAGGATTTAATTGAAGAACGTTTAAATACTGTCGAAGAATTAACAGATAATACTTTTCTTCGAAAAGATTTGCAGAAGCTTTTAAGTAAAGTA
Source organism: Peptococcaceae bacterium (assembly GCA_012524045.1). Lineage (GTDB taxonomy): Bacteria > Bacillota > Desulfitobacteriia > Desulfitobacteriales > Syntrophobotulaceae > JAAYSI01. The sequence goes on from JAAYSI010000278.1 coordinate 699, forward strand.
TATGATTTAGAAAGAATACTCGGCAGAATATCTTTAGGAAGAGGTAACGCTCGAGATCTATATGCTTTGGCCACTACCTTATCATATCTCCCGAAAATAAGATCTATAATTGTAGAAAATAATTCTAAGAAATTAGATAAATATTTAAAATCATTACAACACTTGGATTCACTTGCTGAGGAATTAATTGCTGCAATAAATCCGGATGCCCCATATACCCTCAAAGAGGGCAATATTATCAGAAATGGATATTCGTCTGAAATAGATAACTTGCGAGCCATATCATCAGGGGGAAAAGAATGGATAGCTACTTTGGAAAGTAAGGAAAGAGAAAGGACTAAAATTAAGTCTTTAAAAGTTGGCTATAATAAAGTATTTGGTTATTATATTGAAGTTACAAATAGCAATCTTCACTTAGTGCCTGATGATTATCAACGTAAACAAACTCTAGCAAATGCCGAACGTTATATTACACCTGAACTAAAAAAAGTAGAACAAAAGATTTTAACTGCCCAAGATGAACTAGCTACTTTAGAGTATGAATTATTTTTAAAAATAAGAGAAAAGGTACTGGCTAATTCGTTAGCAATAATAACATGTGCACATGCACTCGCAGAAATAGATGTTTTTATTTCTCTGGCTGAAGTTGCAATACAATACAATTACTGTAAACCTGAAATTCGTACTGATGGAGTAATTGATATTATAGAGGGTAGACATCCCGTTGTTGAACGCTTAACAGACCTTTTTGTACCTAATAACACAAAACTGACTCGGAATAAACATCTAGCGTTAATCACTGGCCCAAACATGTCGGGAAAATCAACTTATATGAGACAAACGGCTCTAATTGTATTGATGGCTCAAATTGGCTCGTTTGTTCCTGCCCAAAAAGCAGCAATATCTATTGTAGATTGTATTTTTACTAGAATTGGAGCT
>JAAYSI010000279.1 GCA_012524045.1 Peptococcaceae bacterium
CCCCTCTATTAAGCTTCGAGAGAGCGACAACCGGAACAGCAAGTTCTCTGGCCACGCCTTTTAGGCCCCGGGATATTTGGGCCACTTCTTGTTGGCGGCTTTCGGTCCTCTTACCCACCGTCATCAATTGCAGATAATCTATTATTATTAAGCCAAGTCCCCGCTCCATTTTTAAGCGTCTGGCCTTTGAACGCAACTCTGCTAAAGAAATCCCTACCGTATCGTCGATATAAATCGGCGCCTCCGCTAACGGGCCGACCGCTTGCGTCAACTTCGGCCAATCTGAATCGAGCAATTCTCCAGTCCGCACTCTTTGTTGGTCAACCATAGCTTCCGAACACAACATACGTTGAACCAATTGTTCTTTGGACATCTCCAAGCTGAAGAAGGCCACCGGAATATTTGATTTGACGGCAGCATTTTGCGCAATGTTTAAGACAAAGGCCGTTTTCCCCATTGACGGCCGGGCAGCTATGATTACAAGGTCAGATGGTTGCAAACCGGATGTAATCCTGTCAAGCTCTTTAAAATGAGTTGGAACTCCGGTTAAATTACCTTTATTGGCGTAAAGATATTCTATTTTATCAAAGGTTTTTAATAAAATAGTCCGAATGGAGACAAAACCATCTCTGGTCTTTTTTTGAGAAATTTCCAAAATTAGACGTTCGGCTTCTTCGAGTAAAGCCACCGCCTCTTCCTCAGCTTCGTAGCCTTTTTCTTCAATATAGCCGGCCATTCTGATTAATTGTCTGAGCAGAGATTTTTCAGCAACAATCCTCGCATAATGCTCGGCATTAACCGCAGAGGGAACAACAGAAGCCAGTTCAGAAATTACTGCTATCCCTCCGACATTTTCCAGCCTACCTGCTCGGTTTAATTCCTCGGCTACCGTCACTAAATCTACGGGATCTCCTCTTTCAAAGATATCCCTAATGGCCAAAAACAACGTTTTATAACTATCGCGGTAAAAATCCTCCGGTTGCAAAATTTCAAAAACAGAACTGGCTCTTTGGGGATCAAGCATTAATGCCCCTAAAACAGCTTGTTCTGCTTCTAAATTATGGGGAGGAACTTTGCTAAGTTCCATCTCTTCTTCTCCTCACTTTATCTGTGGCTGAGTTTTACTTTTATTTGGGGCTGAGTTAGCTAATCAGCCTCAGCTATTCTAATCGCTTCTTCTATGTTTTTAACCGTAACCACTTCTATTCCTTTAAGCCCTGACGGCACTTCAGCGGAGTTTTCCTGCGGTATGATCACTGTTCGAACTCCGGCTTGCTTTGCTCCAAATATTTTCTCATAAATGCCGCCCACAGGCTCTACTTTTCCCTGGATCGATATTTCACCGGTGACGGCTACATCCCGCCTCAAAGGTCTCTCTTTGAGCGCGCTATAGATAGCCATGGTTGTGGCCAAACCCGCAGACGGGCCATCTATTCTACCGCCACCTACCACATTGACATGCAAATCATAATTGCGCAGATCTAAACCGGTCAGACTTCTGATAACTGCCGTGGCATTAAATACGGCATCCCGGGCCATGGTTCCCGCTGTCTCATTAAAGCGAACATTGCCCTTACCGTCTGAACTCCGAAAAACTTTAACCTCTATCTCTAAAACGGAACCTAAAAAACTGGAAACACCCAGACCTAAAATTCGCCCTATAGCCTTACCTTTTGTTACTTTTTTATGGATATAAGGAGTTAAGCGCGCAGAACGCAACACCTCTCGAATTTCTGATTCAGTAATTTTTAACTTTGATTGCCCCGAATTCTTATATCTGGCCAAACCATAGGCATCTAACAAAATATTATTGGCTTTGCGTCCCTCGATTACATATTGACTGATGATATCTGGGACATCATCGTCTATTTCTACCTGAAGCTTGCGCGCCGCTTGTCTAACTATATGTTGGATTTGAACCGGTTCCAAAGGAGCAAAATATACCTCTGCACAACGGGAACGCAGGGCAGGATTTAATTCTTGTGGATCCCTGGTCGTCGCCCCGATTAAAACGAAATCAGCCGGGACTCCTTCCTCAAACATTTTTTTAATATATAGAGGTACCTGGGGGTCATTGGGATCATAATAGGATGATTCAAAATAGACCCTTTTGTCTTCTAATACTTTCAAAAGCTTATTTAAAAGGGATGGATCCATCTCTCCGATCTCATCAATAAAC
>JAAYSI010000280.1 GCA_012524045.1 Peptococcaceae bacterium
TAAATATTGTTACTATAGTACGGCAACTAACCAAAATAAAAAATTATTTTTACCACAAGCTAAATATTTACTCACTACAAATAGTTTTAGAAGTGGGCGGGAGAGATGCTGCTGAAACTGGTATATTAACAGGGGTAATCTGGGGTTTTTTAGGTCAAATGACGGCGAGAATGCATCGGCGTTTCACAATAAAAAAGAAAGGTATTCATTACAGCGTTCTGCCGAATTTTCAGGATACTATATTTTCGCTCCAACTACAGGGTATATTAAGTTTAAAAATAAGCCATATTATTTTTACGGTATATAAATTATTAGTATTTGTGCGGAAAAGGAGGCTAAAAAAATAATGGATGAGCATCCGATTGAAAACCTGATGAAAACTGCTATGGATAGTATACAGAAGATGATTAACGTAAATACAGTCATAGGTGACCCTGTGGAAACCCCTGCGGGTTCTGTCATTATCCCGGTTTCTAGAGTATCTTGTGGCTTTGCTGCCGGTGGAAGTGAATTTATGCCAATGGAAGGTGAAACAACGGAGGAAGATAATAATGAAGAGAGCTCCAAGATGCCTTTCGGAGGTGGTAGCGGCGGAGGTGTAGCGGTCAAGCCGGTTGGGTTTTTAGTGGTAAGCCAAGATAATGTACGCTTATTACCTGTTGAAGGTAATGTGTTAGTAGATAGATTAATCGATGAAATGCCAAATTTAATGGATAAATTTTCACATTTAGTCAATAAACGAAAGCCTCCTAAGGAAGTTTCTTTTGATGAAAGGTGTTAAAGTAATTTTAATGGTCTTCTAATCCCCCAATGGTTTACATACATTTTAGCCAGGGGGATTTTTATATGGTTAATTTAATCTGGCTAATTATGTTAGCATTCGGGATTCTAATCTCAACAGTACGCGGAAATGTTAGTCAGGTTACGGAATCAGCGCTTAAAGCGGCAGAACTTGGGGTAGAAGTTGCGATTGAATTAATTGGAGTAATGAGTTTATGGCTTGGAATAATGCACATTGCTGAAAAAGCGGGTTTAGTCCAGAGTCTGGCTAAATTGTTCGGACCTATAATCAAAAAATTATTTCCTTCTTTAAAACCAGATAGTAAGGCTTTCGGGCCAATAATTATGAATTTATGTGCCAATATGTTGGGCTTGGGTAATGCTGCCACCCCATTCGGTCTAAAAGCTATGCAGGAATTACAGAAAGAGAATCCTAACCCAGATGTGGCCAGTCCTGCAATGATCACTTTTTTAGCTTTAAATACATCCTGTATCACTATCATTCCCGCTACCATAATAGGGGTGAGAATGAAGGCCGGTTCTGTAAACCCTACTGAAATTATTGGCACGACTATATTTGCTACAGCCTGTGCTATGACAACCGCAGTTTGTGCTGATTATATTTTCCGAAAGAGGGATAGGCTATGAATATAATCACAGAGCTAGCAAAATGGGCTATTCCGTTTATTTTATTTTTTGTGCCTGTTTACGCTTATTTTCGCAAAGTACCCGTCTATGAAACATTTGTAGAAGGCGCTGAAAATGGTTTTAAAACAGCAGTGAAAATTATACCTTTCTTAGTTGGTATGCTGGTTTCCATAAGGGTATTTGTTGATTCCGGTGCTTTAGAGATTTTGACAGATATCCTAAGGCCATTCTTTCTGGTTGTAGGTTTAGATCCGGATATTTTAACCATTATTCCTCTGGCTATAATGCGGCCCCTGAGTGGCTCAGGAGCTTTAGGTGTTGCAACCCAGCTTATCCATCAATTTGGGCCCGATTCCTTTATAGGAAGGCTGGCATCCACACTTCAAGGAAGCACAGACACAACTTTTTTTGTTTTAGCCGTTTATTTCGGATCAGTGGGAATTAAAAAATATAGATATGCGTTAAAGGTAGGTCTATTAGCTGATGTGGTTGGACTATTAGTTTCTATCTGGATTGTCACAAAGGTTTTTGGCTAAAAAAATTGCATTTTGCCTACTTTCTGAGATAAAATATTTTTAGAAAAGCTTGGCTAGTAAAATTTATTTCAATTAAGCGGTGAACTAATTATGAATGACTTGGGAAAACAGCTTGAACGATTACAAAAAGTAATTGCCCGTTCGGGTATTGCTTCTCGCCGTCATGCCGAAAAGTTGATAATTGACGGACTTGTTAAAGTCAACGGACAGGTTGTCACTGAACTTGGTACCAAAGTAAAGGATACTGATTTAATCGAAGTAGAGGGGCGCAAAATTTTTCCTTCAGAAAAAAAACGCTTTGTCTATTATCTTCTCAATAAACCGGAAGGGGTAATTACCAGCGCTAGTGACCCTGAACGCAGGATGACCGTAATTGATTTAGTGCGCTCTAAAGTAAAAGAAAGGATTTTCCCGGTTGGTAGATTAGATTTTGATACGCGCGGACTACTTTTGTTAACAAATGATGGTGAGCTAACTTATAGACTCACTCACCCAAGTTATCAGGTTGAAAAAACATATAGGGTTATATTAAATGGCTTTATCTCGGATCAAGCTTTAAATAAACTTAAGGATGGGCTTATATTAAAAGACGGACTAACTTCACCGGCTAAAATTCTCCAAGTAAAAAGGATCAAGAAAGGAGATTGTCTATCAATTGTTGAAATAACTATCCATGAAGGTAAAAATAGACAGGTTCGCAGAATGTTTGAAGCGGTAGGTTATCCTATTTTCTATTTAGAAAGAATAGCTTTTGGTCCTCTTCGCATTGATAATAAGCTGAAGCCGGGGGAATTCCGGCCTCTAAACACTGCAGAGGTAAAGGCTTTAAAAAGAGAAGTAGGTTTGGTGTAGAAAAGAGGGAAAACTTGATTACTTTGAAAGTTAATGAAGACTTGACCCCAAGAAAGAAAGATAAATTAAGGATTAGAATTAGGATGGATTTCCGCGGTGAAGAAGAGATCGGCCGTTTTTTCTTTGGGAGCAAAAGTAGCGAGTTTATGGCTAAAAAAGCTCGTGATGAGCAGATTGAGCTACTGAAAAATATTCCTATTCAAGGTATTGATTTTGAGAAATTTGACGCAAGTCTCGATGTTTATTTTATTCAGGAGCAAGATAAGAAGGGAAGGAAGAAGGAAATTGCTTATGCTCCTGTTTTGATAACTTTTACCGCCGATCGTTTAGAAGATGTTATTCCTTTATTAACAAACAGGACTTTACGTAAAGTAGAGATAATCTCACCTGAAAAAATAACTTTAGAAAAGTCTGCTTTAGAAGGCTTACTGTATTCTTTCCACAAGCAAATAACATTGGTGGTGTAGTATGAAATTAAAACCCGTTAAAACCAAAAAAATATATGAGGAGATAGTCGAACAAATAAGACTTTTAGTAGCTGAAGGGCAATTAAAGGCTGGAGATAGGTTACCTTCAGAAAGGGATTTGGCTGAGAGATTACAAGTAAGCAGAGCTTCAGTGCGCGAGGCTTTAAGTGCTTTGGAAATGATGGGATTGCTGGAAATTCGCAGCGGAGAAGGCACTTACATAAAACATGTAAATATTGATTCGGTTGTGGCACCTTTGGCCTGGGTATTATCTATGGAAAAAGATATGGTATTGGAACTGTTGGAGGTGAGAAAAATTCTAGAAACTCAGGCTGCCATGTTAGCCGCTGAAAGAGCAGAACCGGAAGAGTTAAATGAAATCCGGGAAGCTTTAGCTGATATGAAGATAGATTTGGAAACGAAAAAACTCGGTGATGCTTCAGATCATGCTTTCCACTATGCTATTGCCCGGGCAACTCATAATAAAATTCTAGTTCGTTTAATGAATGCAATTTCGGATTTAATGCATCAAACATTGAAAGCTAGCAGAATAAAAATGTATGAAAGCGCAGGAATCCCTGAACGTTTATACAAGGAACATGAGGCTATTTACCAGGCTATTAACGCTAGATCGCCGAACAAAGCCAGTACTTTGATGTTTAATCACTTACGGGGAGTGGAAGAGGAGTATTTAAAAGACTTATAAAATACAAATCTAAACAATAAAAGAAAAGCCCGAGGCTTTTCTTTTATTGTTTAGATTTATTCGGAAAAATTAACTAAATCATAGTAAATTTTATAAAATCTAAGATTAAAAAAACAAAAATTTTCTAATACGAAAAGACCTGAAAACTTGGGATATAGCCATTATAAAGGGAAGACAACTTATCAATTTTAACATGATGAATAAACCTAAAAAAATTCATGTCTAATATAATAACAGTTTGCAGATTTTTGTAAAAATTGTGATAACAATAACTATTCGAAACTATTGAAAAATTCATAAAATTAACTTAATATATCTGTAGAATCTGGATATTAAATAACTTATCCAGAATTTTATTTTTATTATATTTTATTTATTTTGGAGGTGAGATTAAAGCATTTAAATATTTTCATTGGGGGTGATGTCGGAATAACATTGAGGTGTACTTTACTCTATTAGACCATACTTTAGAGCATTGATTTTTAATAGAGTTCAACAATAAATTTGATCATTATGAATCCATCATAGTTATTAAAAAATTGGTCTTATATTTTTAAATTTAAATTTTTAATAACATTCTTAGCTAATTTTATTAAAAGTATTAACCCTTAAGGTTATCTAAAAAGAGAATTGATGGAGGGGAAGTAATGAGTATTTACATGCAAGGCTTTCTAGCTTTGCTGCCGATTCTGGTTGTAGCCATTTTCCTAGTTGGGCTCAGGTGGCCGGCAGCTAAAGCAATGCCTCTATCCTATATCACCGTTGTCATAATTGGGTATTTTGTTTGGAAACTACCGGTTATTCAAATTGTCGGTGGTACAGTTAAAGGTCTGGTAGTTGCAATCACCTTGCTTTACATTATCTTTGGTTCCGTTCTTGTTTTATATACTATTATGGA
>JAAYSI010000281.1 GCA_012524045.1 Peptococcaceae bacterium
GACAGGCAGGCATGTTAACCACTACACCACGGGGCCGGGACCTTCATGGTGGGCGATGACAGGATCGAACTGCCGACTTCCTGCTTGTAAGGCAGGCGCTCTCCCAGCTGAGCTAATCGCCCCAGTCTAACGGTGACGAATTATAGTATACACAAATATCAATAAGGTGTCAAAGATTTTTTTTAAAAAAACTAAGACAATTTATGCCTAAATAACCAAATAGTTAAATATTTTGCCTTTAAAGTCAGTTTTGTTTGTTATATTAACAACACTGGCAGAACATCAACTAGCATATATTATAAATCATATGTGGCCGGATTTACAAGCCATCTTTTATCCCAAAAATACCTATTTTAGAAACGCTAAAATTGCTTCCCGGATTAATTTAGCAGCAAGAATAGCTGTCCGTTCGCTAAAGTCTAAGGCAGGGCATAGCTCTACCAGATCAAAACCAACTACATTCAACTGCCCCAACAGGCCGATTACCTGTATTATCTGCTGCGAAGTACAACCTCCCGGTTCCTGGGTTCCGGTACCTGGAGCAAAAGCCGGATCCACTACGTCGATATCCAACGACACAAATATGGGATAGTCTTTTAATTCCTCCAACACATTTTTTAGTGGTTCAAAGATTTCAAAAGGATACATGCGCGTATTTTCCCGAGCAAACTCAAACTCTTCCTTAATCCCCGACCTAATCCCGAATTGATAGATTCTGCCAGGACCCAAAATCTCTGCCGCCTTGCGCATTACAGTAGAATGGGAAAGTTCTTCACCGTAATAATCTTTCCTTAAGTCGGCATGGGCATCTAAATGGACAACCCTCAACTCCGGGTATTTCCGGGCAAAAGCTTTGATAAGCGGAAATGTTATTAAATGTTCCCCACCGAGAAAAATAGGAAACTTTCCGTCCTTAAGCAAAACAGTAGCAGCCTGTTCAATCCTCTGCAAAGATTCTTGAACATTGCCAAACGGAAGGGCCAGATCCCCTAAATCACAATAGCTATAATCCTCTAAACTCTTATTTTGGTACAAGCTGTATTCTTCCAGAGAAACAGATACATTACGGATAGCCAGCGGACCACTTCTGGTCCCAGGTTTATAACTAACGGTATAATCCATTGGTAAACCGAAAATCACTGCCTGAGCGCTTTCATACACAACATCGGCACCGAGAAAAAGCCCTTGCTTCTCTAGCATTTCAGAAAGATTTCTTTCAGACATATTAACCCCCTACGGCATCACTTATTAGCTGCTTTTTTCTTCCATTATTTCCTCATAGCTGATAGAACGAGTATGCTTGGTATGGGACCATTCTTTACGGTTGCGGTGCAGGAAGCCGACAAAAATAATCGGTATCCAACTATACATAAAGATGGGAAAGAGAATCAAGCCCAAATAGGCTCTCCAGGGAATTCTATCCAAAAACAAGGCGATAAGAGGAAAGATCGTGATTATTCCTGAAACAACCTGCCAAACCGACCAGGGTATGAATTCAATAAAGATATTAGTATAGTAAGGCTGCAGGAAGGTTAGCAGCTGAATTAATAAGAAGCCAGTGGCGATCATGGTAAAAAAGGGCTGGAATAGATGAAGTGCAGCATCGAAGTACATCCATTTTTTCTCTCTTAATCCTTTAACAATAAGCAAAACAAGATAACGACCGGCTACATCGATCTGACCCTGAGCCCAGCGTTTTCTTTGATGAAAGGATTGCATAAAGGTAAGCGGTTTTTCATCATACACTACTGCATCGTGAGCCCAGCTTGTCTTAATTCCGTACATCAAAGCTTTCATGGTAAATTCTAGGTCCTCGGTCAGCGAATGGGCTCCCCAACCTACTTTTTTTAGAACATCTGTTGATATACACATACCTGTTCCCGCTAAAACATTGGAAATCCCCAAGTTAAAGCGAGCAAGCTGAATCATCCTGTTCATTAACCAGAAAGCAATGGAAAATGTATTTGTAACCCAGGTATCATAGGGATTTTTTGAGTCAATATAGCCCTGTACAATTTTTTCTCCATCGCAAAGCTTATTATTCATCTCCAATAAGAAATTCTTTTTTACTAGGTTATCTGCATCAAAAATAACAACTGCATCATAGTCTTTTTTAAGGCTAGCGATTTTAGCAAAAAGCCATTCGAGTGCATAGCCTTTGCCTCTTTTTTTATCATTATAACGTTGGAATACGATCGCCCCTGCTTTTCTAGCCAAAATGGCCGTCTTATCACTGCAATTGTCTGCAACAACATAGATATCAAAAAGTTCTTGCGGATAATCCATATTCCGTAAATTCTCCACTAATTGAGCAATTACCTGTTCCTCATTATGAGCGGCTATAGTAACGGCAAAGCGATTTACCGGAGCATAATCCTTTTTTTCAGGTTTCCTACGTATTCCAATAAAAGCAAGCGTAAAATAGTAAAGCGTTACGGCTACGATTAGTAGTTGAGCTGATATCAAAGTTACATTAAAGACTTGTTGGATTACACTTGTATAGGTTTCCAATATTTTCAAGCCCCCTCAGCTAGTCAATTGTAGCAAATCATTTTTTACAGGGCAATAAAGCTTGTACAATCTCCCATAATGTTTTTATCTTAGACATATTTAAACAAATAAATCCATTTAGCTTACTAGCATAAATATAAATATGTTGCCTATTAGCACTATTATTTCTTTCGTCTAGTGAATCTAAAAATAATACTCAAAACCAAGGTTACAAATAATAAGATCATCATTAAAGAAAACTTCAGTGCAAAGGCCAAAGAAGACCAATAGGCATCTGCAACCTGAGCTCCGTTTACAATAGGTATCATATTTCTGTATACAGCCGCAAAAGTCTGGCCCATTAAAACTAAAATAATAATCCCTATTCCAGTACACATTATGCCCAGCAGACTAAACGGACTATCCAAATTTCTTTTTCTGCCTGACTGTCTTTTCCACCAGTAATATTCAACAAGAAGTTCCCGACGAATACGTTCCCACATCAGTCGTCACCTCTCAAAATCACCTTTTTAAAACATATGAATATTACTGGGGCTAAAGAAGCATTACCAATTTTTATATATTAAACACTTCTAAATACTTACATCATAAATAACTATTTAATAACTATTCGAATTAGTTAGATAAAGGATTTTGGACCGCTTCCGTTAGGATACCGGTTATAAATTCAACACTTTTTTCCATTTCAGATACAATTACATATTCTTCATTGGTATGAGGCTTATCATTGCCCAAGCCTAAGGCGACACATGGTATTCCCCTAGAGTTGAGAATATTCGCATCAAGGCCTCCGCCGGTTGCTTGAACTCTTACTTCTATACCTAGTTTTTGACCGGACTTAAACGCATTGCTGATGACCGGATGAGCCGGATCTATAGTAAAAGCCTCATAGGCTAACTCTTTGTTCACAGAAAGTCTGGCTTTATGTTTAGCTGTTACTTCCTCAAATTTTGCTAAGATAATATTTGTTTCTTTTTCTAGCTTTTCTCTGCTGCGGCTACGTACTTCTGCCTGAATCTCCACCCGCTCTGCTACGACATTCCGTGCTTTGCCGCCACTAATCAGGCCAAAATTGCTCGTAGTTTCTTCATCCAGGCGACCGGAACGAACCCCAGCTATTGCTTCGGAAGCTACTACAATAGCATTTATTCCGGTCTCCGGAGCCAAACCGGCATGGGCTGCTTTGCCTTCAACTACTAAGTCTAAGGTTATATGGGATGGCGAAGCATTAACAATGGTACCTGCCGGACCGTCACCATCAAGAGCATAGCCGTAATCTGCCTGTAAGGGATAATCTAAATTTTTTACACCCTTGAGACCAACCTCTTCTTGAACAGTTAAAAGGAGCTCCACCGGCCCGTGCTGTAGATCGGGGTTATTCTGCAGATTGTGTAATACACCTAAAATAACGGCAATTCCTGCTTTATCATCAGCCCCTAAAATATTATTGCCGTCACTGTAAATAATTCCGTCCCGGACCTTAGGAGTCAGACCTTCTGTCGAAGCAACAGTATCCATATGCGCTGCCAAAAGGATGGTCGGCTTTGCCACTTTTCCCGGATAGCGGGCAATTAAATTGCCTGTATTGCTGCCTGTCTTTTTTGCTGAACCGTCTTCATATACTTCCGCACCTAACTGCTGAAGCTTTTCTTTCAGATAACTGGCCAGTTCCCCTTCCGCTCCGGAAGGGCTGTTAATTGCAACCAGTTTCAAGAATTCTTCTACAATATTTATTGACACGTTTAATATCCTCCTTAATAAAAGTCCCTTCATTATATAGACGTAAAGAAAACCCCATATTTGGCATAAAACAGATAGTAAAATTTGTAAGAAAATTAACAACCTCTTTAATTATAGAATCAACAAATATTAAAGCAATATGTAAGGAAACTGAAATTTGCTTAAAAAAATTCAATTTCCTTTTTGAGGGATAAAAAACATCCTTTGTTATAGTATTATGTATACTTGCTAAAGAATCCCCTGTTTTACCTTTCGAAACAGTTTGAAAACAATCTTTATTTCGATCCTCGGTCAGGTTTTTTACCCTAAGCTAGGGATTATTTGCCAAACAATAATTAAAAAACCCTTTGCCCTGATAGTTCTTTGGTAATAAGGCTCTATAATAAATATTGGGGTAAGCAGCAGGAAAAAAATAGAGTATAAGCGAAAACCTACCGAGTAAATAAACCCACAATCATTTACAGGAGGTTTTGCTTATGCTTAATTCTAATTATATCC
>JAAYSI010000282.1 GCA_012524045.1 Peptococcaceae bacterium
AAAATAACACACACCTAATTTACCTTATCTAGATGGTGGCAGGCTGCAAAATGGCCTGTGGATACTTCTTTCAAATCTGGCTCAATCTCTACGCATATATCTGTTGCATAGTGACATCTTGTCCTAAAGCGACATCCACTCGGCGGATTTAAAGGGCTGGGCACATCCCCTTCTAGTACTATCCGCTTTTTATTTCGTGCCTTCACCGGATCCGGGATAGGTATTGCTGAAATTAAAGACCTAGTATAGGGATGAACACTATGAAATATTAATTCATAGCTGTCTGCAAGTTCTACCAACTTACCCAAATACATAACTCCAATTCTTTGGCTTATATGCTTTACTACACTTAAATCATGAGCGATAAACAAATAAGTTAGTTGCATTTCTTGCTGCAATTCCTCAAACATATTTACAATCTGTGCTTGAATGGACACATCAAGGGCGGAAATAGGCTCATCACATACAATAAACTCCGGATCAACAGCAAGCGCTCTAGCAATACCAATCCTTTGACGTTGGCCTCCAGAAAATTCGTGAGGATATCGATTCGCGTGTTCATTATTTAATCCAACACGCTCAAGCATATTAATTATTTTATCACGTCGCTCTTGTTTTGTCGCTGCAAGTTTATGAATATCTATAGCTTCACCTATTATATCTCCAACAGTCATTCTTGGGTCTAAACTAGCATAAGGATCTTGAAAAACAATTTGCATTTTACGCCTATAGGGCAGCATATTAACCTCTGTAATGTCTTTACCATCGTAAAAAATCTTACCACTAGTCGGTTCATACAAGCGTAAAATCGTTCGCCCCACCGTGGTTTTCCCACATCCACTTTCACCGACTAAACCTAATGTTTCGCCACGATTAATGTATAAACTTACATCATCAACCGCTTTTATATACCTTGGCCTTAAAAAACTGCCTCCCGCCGGAAAATATTGTTTTAGGTTCTTAACTTCTACAAGTTTATCCATGTTGGTCACCGCCCTGCTCAAATTTTTGCTTTTGAAGAAGCCAGCAGGCACTATAGTGACCTTCATTTATAACTGTATATTCAGGCATTCTTCTAAGACAAATTTTCATACAACTGTCACACCGAGGTGCAAAAGGGCAACCAGCCGGCGGATTAAGCATATCTACTGGAGTACCCTCAATAGGAATAAGTTTTTTGTGTTCTTTTTCGTCCAGCTTAGGTATACTACGGATTAATCCTTTTGTATATTCATGTTGCGGATTATAAAAAATATCATCGACAGATCCATATTCAACTATTTTACCCGCATACATCACAATTATCTTTTGGCACATATTCGCTACAATACCTAGATCATGGGTAATCATAATTATGGACATTCCAATTTTCTGTTTAAGTTCAACCATTAATTCTAGTATTTGAGCCTGAATTGTTACGTCCAAAGCGGTTGTAGGTTCATCAGCAATTAATAGTTTAGGCTCACAGGCTAGCCCAATAGCAATCATGACACGTTGTCTCATTCCTCCCGACAACTCATGAGGATATTGCTTAAGTCGCTTTTTTGGCTCATTAATTCCTACCAATACAAGCAGTTCTTCTGCACGTTCAAGAGCTTCTTTTCGGCTTTTTTTCGTATGATTTACTATAACTTCACAAATCTGGTTTCCTATAGTATAAACGGGGTTTAGACTGGTCATAGGATCCTGAAATATAATGCTTACTTCATTTCCCCGTATCCTTCTCATCTCTTTTTCAGACATTTCATTAATACGGTGGCCGTTAAAATCAATTGAGCCCCCAACTATCTTTCCTGTTTGAGGCAGAAGACCCATTATCGAATAAGCAGTGACGCTTTTCCCGCTACCGCTTTCCCCAACAATTCCGACAACATCCCCTTCATTCATCTTAAACGAAATATCATTTATTGCTTTTACTTCGCCTGCAGGAGTAAAAAAAGACACTCGTAAATTTTGTACATTAAGCAGAACATTATTCAATTACCTTGTCACCTCAATCCTTTAGCCTGGGGTCAAAAGCGTCACGTAAACCGTCACCCAATAAGTTAAATGAGAAAATAATAAGACTGATCATAAGAGCCGGAGCTAACAATCTGTAGGGATAAGAGTACACTCCGTCGATAGCAAGAGCAGTCATGGAACCAAGACTTGGCATAGGAGCAGCAACGCCAATTCCAATAAAGCTTAGGAAACTTTCAGTAAACATAGCAGATGGTATTTGAAGTGTAGTAGTAACGATCAAAGTACCCATAACGTTTGTCAAAAGGTGTTTTCTGATAATCTTTCCGTTGCTTGAACCCAAAGCTTTTGCAGCTGTAACATATTCTAATTCTTTTAGGGAAAGGATTTGGCTACGCACAATACGAGCCATGCCTACCCAATATAATAGAGAAAAAACAATAAAGATACAAATTAAACCTACACCTACTCTATTAATCCAATCAAAGCTAGGTACTGTATTAGCCAAATTCTGAAGAGGGATTTTAAAGGTTACCATTAAAAGAATTATAATAAGAATATCCGGTACAGTATAAATTATATCTACAATGCGCATCATGATTAAGTCAACTTTACCCCCGAAATACCCGGCAATAGTTCCATAGATCGAGCCAATAAGTAAAACTAAAACACTTGCAACGATACCAACAAGAAGCGAAATTCGACTACCATACATTAATCGCACCATTGTATCGCGCCCGAGTGAATCCGTACCTAAAATATGGGGGAAAACATCCCCACCAGCAGCCTTAATAGCAAGCTCTTTCTCAGAATATTGCATTGGAGCAAGGTTTTCACTTCCCCGAATTTGTTGCTCGTAAGAATAAGGATAGAAACTGGGAAGTATGAATGCAAAAATTAATATAAGAATAATAACAACCAAACTTGTCATAGCAATTTTATTTTTCTTAAAACGCCTTATACCATCTCGCCAAAAGCTTACGCTTTCCCGCATAACCACAAGGCTTTGCTTTTCTTCGGGATCGGCAGGAAGAAAAGCATCTACATCCAGTTGTAAACTAAGTTTAATTTTACTATTTTCCATACAATTCATCCTGACTATTGCAATTTTATTCTTGGATCAATAATTTTGTAGGCGATATCTACTACTAGATTCATGAAAATGACCAATGAAGCTAAGAAAATTGTAGTTCCCATTATCATTGTGTAATCTCTTCCTGTAATAGAGCTAATAAACGCATTACCAAGACCGGGTATAGTAAATATTTTCTCAACTACAAAGCTGCCCGTTAAAGCGTAAGCTAGTAAAGGTCCAAGATAGGTAATCACTGGAAGTACAGCATTTCTTAAGGCGTGCTTAAATAGCATTACCGACTGAGGAAGTCCTTTGGCTTTAGCTGTCCTCATATAATCTTGGCCTAATACTTCGAGCATGCTTGAACGCATAAGTCTAGTAATATATGCAATTGGATAGAAAGCTAATGCCATTACAGGCATAATATAATGTTTCCAAGTTGCAATACCATAAGTTGGCAATAAATTCAATTTGACACTAAATATAATCATCAACACTGTAGCAACAACAAACCCTGGAACGGCAATCCCGCATGTAGAAATTAAAATTATCACATTATCTAACCACTTACCCCTATTTAACGCAGCTAAACAACCAAGTGGAATTCCAATTGATATGGCCACTAAAATTGCAAGCCCACCTATTTTTGCTGAAACCTTAAAGCCAGTAGAAATTATCTCGCCCACCGTTCTACCTCTCTGCTTTATGGAAACCCCCATATCCCCTTTTAACAGATTCAGCATATAGTTTTTATACTGAACGATTTTCGGTTGGTCTAGCCCATATTTCTGATTTAAAGCCTCTAATGTTGCGGCTGAAGGTGATTTTTCTGCTAAAAAAGGTCCGCCCGGAACCATAAACATTAACGAAAAAGTTAATGTGGCTACGAGCCAAACAGAAAAAATAGCGAGCAAAACTCTTTTGACTATGTATTGTACCATTATTAACAATTCACTCCTCTTTCCACAAAGTTCAAAGCTTTGCTCAATAAAACAAAAAAAATAGCTTATTATTAGGCAAAAAGAAACTACATCTCGAATTTTGCACTAATAAGATTTTACAATGTCTTGATACAAGCGTCAAGATTATAAGAAATGGTAATACAGTTCTCAAGTCTTAAAACAAAGCGTGCAGTTTTTAAAAAAAACAAACGAACTCAAAACACTCAAATAAATAGCTATAAGTTTTTAGAAATTCTGCAAATATAATTTATATATATTAGGATTCTATCTATGAAGTAAATAAATTGTTCCTCATTGATATTATTGGTGGATTGAAAATCCTTTAAAAGCTTTAATATGTCAGTTATTCCATCGTGAGTAATACTTGGAGGTCCCCATATATCTTTCCTAGCTATAAAAATCTCAATTGCGTTTTCTATATTTTTAGTATTTGCACTTTTAAGCAGTAGTCCCTGAAAGGAATCTAAGCAATCATAAATTATTTCTTTACGTTCATTGTTGTTTTTAACTTTAATAAGTTCTATTTTTTTGTTATTAATATAATCTTGTGTTTGTTGACAAAGATTTTTTAAGTCGGTTAAATCCCCATGTGTTACTTGATAATTTCCGTTGAAAGATTTAACAGTAACCCATGGTACCTCAGGGTTATTTGTAATTCTATATCCAAAATTATTTTCGGAAAAAATGATGTTCAAATCTTCTATTACTAACCCGTTAAGAAAGTCTATAGCTATTATACTAACAGCATCCATAAATTTGTCTAAAGGCTCAAATAAAAAGCACTGAAAAGCGGCTTCATAGTCCTCAATTAAAAAATACCAGCCCCAGTTAGAAGTTTTTTCTGTATTTGTAAAATCACAAACGATATTACACATATTCTTTAGTGAATTATCCAGTTCAAATTTACTTTTTGTCTTGGAACTATTTACCTTTCTCCTTAGACCCATAAGTAAGACCTTAGAGACCTCATTAATTAATCTCGGAGATACTTTTGTCATAAGAAAATCCTGATCTGAGTAAGATTCATAATCTTCAAATAACATTCTAAATTTTGTAACCATTTGCCTCCTCCTTTATTTTGGAGTTTTTAAATTAATGTCTACAAATAATTAAGAATTATCTTCCATTTACTAAGCTTTTCTTCAAATTTTATGGTATTAGCTGGACTTGTAGAAGGCAGAAGCCTATATTCTTTAGGGCTTACATCTAGCCCTCTGACTCCTTTTTTATACAATTCTAACGCTTTTGCCCCATTAAAAGCGATAAATTTTATATTAGGGTAAGATAAGAAAAATTTTTCAAAATTATTTATTGTTTCCTTTTTTATATTTGAGTCTAAACTACCCTCCCTTTGACAAGTTGCTACAACATCCCAAATTGCTATCCCTTTATTTAAAACAAAGCGCACCCTATTTTCATATTTATATTCTATTGGTTCATTAAATAGCGTAAATATTATTGGCCAGAACTGATTCATAGGGTTAGCATAGTATTGTTGTTCTTCGAGTGACTGAGCACCTGGCATTGAACCAAGAATTAATATTTTAGAATCCTCATTAACAATCGGGCTAAAAGATTGCAATCTTTTCAATACAATCCCTCCTAAAACTCTTCCATTTTCATTAGAACCTATTTAATGAAAAAATTACCTAAAAATTGAAATGGTTTAGGGGATATCAGATAACGCTCTTTTATTATCAACCTTACGCCAAAAACTAGCTGTTAATACTGTAATTATTAAAGCTAAAACGATTCTAATAATTAATAAAGGCAATACATTTATTCCTAAAGGTAAAAAGATTAAAGTATCTTCGATAACAGCATGGCAAGAAACTAAAAATATACTGACTAAATATATATCTTTTTTAGAAAGTTTTTCTTCCTTTGCAGTTTGGATTATAACCCCAGCACCATATGCTATACCAAAGAAAATTCCTGCTAATAAAGTGACGCCTGTTTTTTCACTTACCCCAATTAACTTGGTAAAAGGGCTTAGTACCTTAGAAACCATTGGCAAAAAGTTAAAGTCTTTAAGTACTTGTATAACTATCATAATAGGTATAACAATTAAAGCTATCTGTATTATGCCTATAAAAGATACTTGAAGGGCATTTATTAGAATTTCCGGCCAATTAGTTAGTAGAGCTTGTTCTTGTTGGGGTATGAATCCATACTGTGCAACTTGCTGTCCCCCAGTCCATAGCAGATTAATTCCTATTGCAAATATAAAAGAAGTTGATATTCTAAGTAAAGCAATAAACCATGGATTTACACCGATTCTCGTAGTTATTGCAGTTTCAACGATTAAATTATGAGATAAACTAAGCATAACTGCTAATATAAATACTTGCTTTACTGAAAGCTCCATTGTCAGTATAGCACCTATTGCAGCATAAAGATTTAGAATATTTCCTAGTACCAATACAATAGCAGATTCTCCAGTCAATCCTAGTATACTCATAAATGGCTCTAATACCTTGGCAAAATAGCCCATCACTGGGGTATTTTTGAGAATAGTAATTATAAAAGTTACTGGAAAAATTATTTTAGCCAGATCCCAAGTCATTGTAAAGCCAACGATAATTCCCTTTTTGATTGTTTTAAGAAGTTTTTTTTGCAAATTGCTCCCGCCTTTATGAAAGTAAAAAAGAGTAAGCAATTCCTTACCCTATTTTACTTTAATTTTATTTTTATTAATAAATTATTTTTATAAATATTTATTATTAGATAAATACTAGAAAAGAAAAGGCTATTCAGAAATCGCCTGGTTTCTTAGTAAACCAACCATTGAAGGAACATCAATACCCATCGGGCAACGTTCTACACAACGGCCGCAACGCAAACAAGTATATAACATAGGAGCTGCAGCATCGACACCACCATCAACAAACGATGTCCAAACAGAACCAATTCCACTTAAGTAGATTCTTCCGTAATGACCTGCAGTTATTTGGAAAACAGGGCATTCATACATACAACCGCCGCAACGCAGACAATGAGAAGCCTGAGCGAAATCGTCGTTTTCCATCATTTTACTTCTTCCATTATCAACAAAGATTACATGAAACTCTTTAGGTCCATGTGCTCCGTAAGTAGTAACTTTTTCTATATCACCTGTTTTACTCGGGCCACTAATAATATTTACGTAACTTGGTGCAGTATAGTTTGCAAACCTCCAAGTAACTTCTGCTACTTTCATGGCATCAAGGAAAGTTGGTACCAATTTTTCTATACCAACAAGTACAATATGAACAGGAGGAGCCCCGGTACATAGTCTTATATTACCTTCGTTTTCGATAATTACTACTTGGCCCGTATCCGCAGCAACAACATTCGCACCACTTATTCCGACATCGGCAGTAAAATATTTTTCTCTAAGAAATTCTCGAACGGCTCTAACTTCTTCCGCGATATCAGGTGGAATATCTTTTTTAAAAAATTCCGTAAAAATTTCAGCCACTTGTTCTCTGGGAACATGAATGGCAGGCGAAAGAATATGCATAGGCTTGTCATCTTTTAATTGCAAGATAAACTCACCTAAATCAGTCTCCCAAACTTCATTCCCTATTTCCTCCAAACCATGGCGAAGTTGGAGTTCTTCCCCTAACATACTTTTTCCTTTAACAATAACTTTACCGGTACCAATAATTTGGCTAAGTATTTTTAAAACTTCTTCCCGATCTCTTGCATAGTATCCTTTACCTTTGTTACTCTCAATTGCTTCAATTGCCTTATCAAGAAGATCCTTGTTATTTTTTACAGAAAACTCCTTGATTTTCCTAACTTCTTTAGCTAATTCGATTGTATGTGGGTATTTCTCCATAGCATTTGCCACATTATTTCGATAAGATTTAACTGCTCTATTCATTGCATTATTAATATTCGAATCTTTACTTGCTTTGTTTAATTCTGCAATATATTTACTTAACTCCTTTTCAAAATCTTGCATTACCTTCATACCCCCTATAC
>JAAYSI010000283.1 GCA_012524045.1 Peptococcaceae bacterium
ATTTGTAATTTTTTATAAACCAAAAAACTCTCAGTTAAATACCAGAAATTTAAATAGCTAATTCTAAATATAGCTAATATCATTTTTAAATGTTTTAATCAATTATCGCCAGGCGCAGTTCACTTTTGCAAACGAGGTCAGGAGTGTAATATTCTTGGCCTTCTTCTTTTATTCATTGGATTTGTTATGCCTTCTTTTTATTGACTTTTCAGGCCACGCTTTCTATACCTTGTTCGATTGCTAGTCCAGAGTTATTTAATTTTTCGCCAACCCCTGCAAAGCTTCTAGCGCCGAAGAATCGGCTAAGGTAGTGGTATCGCCTATCGCCCTACCTTCAGCGATATCTTTTAAGAGTCTGCGAATAATCTTGCCGCTTCTTGTTTTGGGTAGTTCATCTGTCAGATAAAGCTCATCCGGTTTAGCTATTGCCCCTATTTTAGCTGCGATATGATTTTTAAGTTCGATAATCAATTCTTCGCTTTTTAAGATCCCTTCGCGCAAGGTAACAAAAGCCGTAATAGCTTGGCCTTTAAGTTGATGAGTTTTCCCGATGCAAGCAGCTTCAGCTACTGCCGGATGCTCCACCAAAGCACTTTCTATTTCAGCGGTTCCTATTCTATGTCCTGAAACATTAATAACGTCGTCAACTCGGCCGATAATCCAAAAATGGCCGTCCTTATCTTTCTTGGCACTATCTCCGGCATAATAATATTTTCCGTCCCATTGACTCCAATAGGTATCCTTATACCTCTTATCGTCACCATAAACATTCCTAAGCATTGCTGGCCAAGGTTCAGTAATAGCTACATATCCAACTTCACCTTCTTGAACAGGGTCTCCGGCTCGGTTTAAGATTTCTACCTTGGTACCTGGGAATGGCAGAGTACAAGAGCCAGGTTTTAGTTCGGAAATACCCGGCAGAGGTGTCACCATAATCATTCCTGTTTCTGTTTGCCACCAAGTATCTACTATCGGACATCTTTCTTTGCCAACATGCTTAAAATACCATTGCCAGGCTTCTGGGTTTATCGGTTCACCAACAGTTCCTAAAAGCCGCAGACTGGATAAATCCCTTTGTTCAAGATAGGTTGTACCCCATTTCATAAACATTCTAATGGCAGTTGGGGCGGTATAAAAAATTGTTACTTTATACTTCTCAACAATTTCCCAATATCGGTCCTTTTCTGGGTAATCAGGTGTTCCTTCATAAACAAGCACTGTAGCTCCATTCGCCAGAGGTCCATAAACCAGATAGCTATGACCGGTAATCCAACCAATATCTGCCGTACACCAATAAATATCTTCTTCTTGAAGGTCAAAAATATATTTATGAGTAGTGGAAACACCTGTAAGATATCCACCGGTAGTATGCACAACACCTTTAGGTTTTCCTGTAGTCCCACTGGTATAAAGAATAAAAAGTATATCTTCAGCATCCATTTCTTCTGCAGGGCAGTCAGTTGGCACCTTTTTCATTAAATCATGATACCAATAATCCCTTCCTTCAATCATCGCTACTTCTGTCCCTGTCCGCTTTACTACCACCGTTTTTTCTACTAGCCCGGTATCTTGTACTGCCAAATCTGCATTATTTTTTAGGGGTATTATTTTCCCTCTACGGTGGGCGCCGTCCGCGGTAATCAAGATTTTCGAACCGGCATCTCTGATGCGGTCTGCTAAAGCCATGGAGCTAAATCCACCGAAAACCACACTGTGCGGAGCACCAATTCTAGCACAAGCTAACATTGCAATTATTGCTTCAGGAATCATAGGCATATAAATTGTAACAACTTCGCCTTTTTTTACCCCCAAATCTTTTAAAACGTTGGCGAATTTACAAACTTCATTATGCAGTTCACTATAGGTATACGTTATTGAATCTCCCGGTTCCCCTTCAAAGATAAGGGCTACTTTATCTTTGCGTGTCCCTTTTAAGTGACGATCCAAGCAATTGTAGGATGCATTGATTTTTCCACCATTAAACCATTTGGCATAAGGAGGATTCCATTCCAAAACCGTATCCCACTTTTTAAACCAGTCAAGAGAAGCTGCCTGTTGTTCCCAAAAGACTAGTCGTTCCTCAGCTTCTTGGTATATATCTTTTTCAGTGTTAAAACTTTTAGCTAACTCCCTATTCATTAAAATTCCTCCAATCTAACCCCAATTCTTTCTCTTTTCTTTATTGTTCATCTTAGCAGAATATTTTTAAAAAAATACAATTACTTAGTGAACAGTATTTTTCCAAGGATAAAAAGCAAAATACCAACCCTTGTTGGTATTTTTAAGCTAGTAGATATTCATAAATTTTATTATTTAAATAATAAAATGGTAAGACAGGTAGCGTACGTTCCACTACCTGTCTTACTACCTCGTCCACCTATCTCCCAGGAAGGTTCCCCATCCTTCCACTGTATATTTTACTTTAAGCTTCAAGCAAATGCAAGTATATAGCTTGGAATTTTCTCAGGCTCACATTTGTCAGTATGCCGAATGGTCATGGATTGCAGGTTTTTCAAACCCGCCGGGATCTTCCATTCTATAAGATCACTGAGAGTATTTAAAGCTTGCCAAGGATCACTATTTTTATAATCATCACCTTTTAAAGCTAACAGCACACTATTAGCAAATTTAAAAGGGCTTGCTGTAGAAGTAATAACTGTATAAGTATTATCACCACTTTTTTCCCGATAGTCCATATATACTCTCCAACCTACCGCAGTATGGGGATCTAAAACATAACCTAAATCTTTATACACTCTATCAATACTTTCCAATACACTGGATTCTTGAGCCCATCCAGCAATCATATTTTGGCGACATTTTTCTAAAGTTTCGCTGTCAACCTCAAAAATACCATCTGTAGCAAGGTTAGAAAACAATTTCGAAACCTTTTCCTCGTCCCGATCAGTTATTTCGAAAATAAACCTCTCAAAGTTACTGGAAATTAAAATATCCATTGAAGGCGAATAGGTCAAATAAAAAGGTCTGTTGCTATTATAAATCCCACTATTAAAGAAATCGGCAAGAACATTGTTTTTATTAGAAGCGCAAATGAGATTAGCTATTGGCAAACCCATCCTCTTAGCATAATAAGCAGCTAAAATATTACCAAAATTACCGGTGGGAACTACAACATTAATTTCTTCTCCGGATCCGATTTTATTCTGGGCAACTGCTTGCAGATAGGCCCAGAAATAGTAAACTATCTGGGGTAATAATCTTCCCCAGTTAATTGAGTTTGCAGAAGATAATATTATATTGCTTTCACTAAATTTTTTTCTTATTTCTTCAGACCCAAATATTTTTTTTACTGCTGTCTGACACTGGTCAAAATTGCCGTTTACAGCAACAACATGCGTGTTTTGCCCTCTGGTAGTCGTCATTTGTAATTCTTGAATATGGCTTACTCCGGCTGCAGGATAAAAAACTACAATCCTAGTCCCTGGCACGTCCTTAAATCCCTCTAAAGCGGCTTTCCCCGTATCCCCCGAAGTGGCTGTTAAGATTAAAACCTCAGAATCCAAACCTAAAGTTCTGATACTGGAAGTAAGCAGGTAAGGTAAAACTTGTAAAGCTATGTCTTTAAAAGCTGCTGTGGGGCCATGCCATAATTCTAAAAAACCATAAGTACCCACATCCACTAATGGCACAGGGTTTTGAGTATCAAAACGTCCATCGCCGTAAACACTAACTGCATTTTTGATGGTCTCGTCAGGAAGATCTGTTAAGAACAATTTCATAATTCTAAGGGCTAAATTCGAATAATCCAAATCTTTATACTCTTGCCAATTAACGCTAGGAATACTATCCGGAACGAAAAGACCCCCATAGGGAACCATCCCTAAAGCAATCGCTTCCGCGGAAGTTTGTTTTTCAATATTTCCTCTTGTACTTATATACAAATTTTTCCCTCCTGCAAAATCATATTAAAGAAACGTAATTTACAATACAACCATTGTAATTTAATTAACCTAATCATTCAAGCAAATCCACAATCTCTTTCTTTGATAAAAATAAAGCCTACCACTGAATATCTTAAACACACAATACAAGCTAATTTTGTATAAAACTTTCCCTTCTAAGACTATATTAGATATAATATAAGCTAATATGATTTAAAGCTAATTTGGCCTAGAATATAAAACAAAAGAGGTGGTTATAAAATGTCAGAGAAAAATATAGTATCAGAATTCCTTATTAGAAAATATCGTCAAACCCTACAATTAGGCCTTATAAAAGTAGTTAACGAACTATTTCCAGGTGAACAGCTTAAAATACCATTTTCTATCCTTGACGGTGTTTACTGCGAATTTTCCGGTTCTCTAGTTTCACCAAGAGAAGCTAGCGCAATTGAAAAGGCGCTGAAATCATGGGTCAAGCAAGAAAGCAAAATTGAATTTATAGGTAAGGATGAACAATATTATAAGTATAAAATAGGAGATACCATACTGAAATCCATTTACCCTTCTTTCCCTGATACATCTAAAATCGGAGATTTTAGTCTTATCCCTTTTGATCCCGGCTTTATTCTCTATTTTGGCAGCATGGTCAACGACTCAAGCCAATTCCTACTACCTGAAAAACTCTCCAAAACATATACCGAAACTCAGAGATGGCTGGAAAACCTTAAATTAGACAAAGTGGAAGACGTAAATTCAGTGATCTTAAACAATAATCATTTAGACTTAATCAGTATAGCCGAAGCCTTACACGAGAAAGAAATAGCTGATATCGCCGATCTAATAGTACAAGAGAAGAAAACGATAAGAATTATCTTGATATCTGGGCCCTCATCCTCAGGGAAGACTACGTTTGCCCAACGTCTTTCAACTCAACTTAAGGTTAATGGGCTAAAACCGGTACCATTGTCCTTGGATGATTATTTTCTGAATAGAGAGGATACTCCAAAGGATGAAACCGGCCAATATGATTTTGATTCCCTAGAAGCTCTAGACCTTCCGCTATTAAATGAGCAAATCGAAAAACTTCTAAAAGGCGAAAGGGTTGAAGTACCAACTTTTGACTTTGTGACCGGCCGGAGAATCTCAACCGGACAGACACTATGCCTTGACAAGGATGAGGTTTTGGTAATCGAAGGAATTCATGCGCTTAATCCTAGGCTCTTGCCAAATATTGACAAAAGCAAATTCTTTAAAATTTATATAAGCGCCCTTTTCTTGTTGAATATTGACTCCTACAATCGAGTTCCTACTACCGATGCTCGGCTAATTAGACGTATAGTAAGAGATTATAAATATAGAGGTTTCGGTCCGGAGCGCACTCTCAAACAATGGCCAAGTGTGCGAAGGGGCGAAACGAACAATGTTTTTAAGTATCAAGAAGAGGCTGATGTCATGTTTAACTCAAGCCTTATTTATGAGTTAAATGCGCTGCGAGCTTATGCCGAGCCTCTTTTAAGGAAAATAACAGAGGAAAGTGAATATTACGAGGACGCTTCTCGCCTGTTAAATCTTCTATCTTTCTTTGAATCGATGGATACAACTAAAGTCCCCTTTAACTCCATACTAAGAGAATTTATTGGTGAAGGCCTCTACACTGAAGACTGAAAATTTTAATGCTCTGCTCAAAACTCGAAGAATCTAATTCCCAGCAATTTTATTGGAGAGGTATTCCATTAAAATATCCGCGGTTTTACGGTTGGTAGCAACCGGGACATTATGAACATCACATACCCTTAATAAAGCAGAAATATCCGGTTCATGAGGTTGGGCCGTCAATGGATCACGCAGAAAAATAACCACATCGATCCTCTGGCAGGATATTCTACTGCCAATTTGCTGATCGCCACCGAGTGGACCGGATAGGACTTTTTCAACGTTTAAACCAGTATGTTTCTCTACTATCGAGCCAGTGGTACCGGTAGCAACAATTTGGCATTTAGAGAGGATATCTTTGTATTGCATGGCGAAATTTTTCATTTCCGGCTTCATTCGATCATGGGCAATTAACGCTACACTTAACATATTTGTCCTCCTTAGTACAATATAGTTAACTTATTCGAGTTACAAAAATTAAAATAGACAAAAAAGTCAAAAGGGCGAAAGATTTATGGATAAAAAGAAAATTCACACACTTATAAAGCTACTTGCTGAAGCCTACCCAGAGGCAAAGTGTGATCTAAATTATCAAAATCCTTTTCAATTGCTAATCGCGACCATCCTTAGCGCTCAAACTACGGATCAAAAAGTAAACAAGGTTACAGCTCAGCTTTTTGACAAATATCCTACCCCAGAAAGTTTTCTTAAATTACCTATTTCTGAACTAGAAAAAATAATTAATCCAATCGGTTTATTTAGAACAAAAGCAAAAAGAATATTAGAGACCTGCAAAATTCTCGTCGAAGAATATAATGGCGAAGTGCCCTCAGATATTGATAATTTAACTAAACTGCCCGGGGTTGGGAGAAAAACAGCCAATGTAGTGTTAGCTAATGCTTTTAAGATCCCAGCCTTCCCAGTAGATACTCATGTAAAAAGGGTGGCAAAACGACTTGGTTTAACTGACGAAAGCGATCCCGAAAAGGTAGAAAGGGATCTCACAAAGCTTATTCCTTCGGATTATTGGATAGACACTCATCATCGCTTAATATATCATGGCAGAAGAGTATGTAGCGCCAGAAAACCCCAATGCTATAACTGTCCTCTTAACGCTAATTGCCCATATTATTTGACGACATGAGCCGTAATCTGCATTAAGGTATTCCGAGTTTTTACCTCGGACAGCAACTCGGCCGTAATTTTTTCTCCTGCTTTCAAAGAGGAGCCATTATCAAGTAAAACATCTTTGTCAAGTGTTTTTCCTAGCAAAAACTGAAGTTGCTTTTGTTCAAAGACATTAAATCCTTCAGGGAACACAAGGGATTTAGACTCAGAATCCGGCATGAGACTATTCTGCTGCCCAAGCTGGGCAATTTTTCTTTTTAAAATTTCTTTCTCATCAACCTCTGAGCTGTTATCAACATCTTGGCGAGGTTTGGCCTTGCTGGGAGTGTTCCGTTGTAGTTTGGGTGCTGGATTGGCAGGATTCTGTTCCAGTAAAATTATCTCCTTACCATAGGTTACTACAGTATCGCATGAAACTTTTTCCTGCCTTCCTTGAGGATTGGAAACCATACAGGCGGCTATTTTTCCTGTTTCCTCTTCAATCATTATTTCAGTAACTTGGCCAATTAGAGATCCCTTGGTCGTTAGAATATGGGACCCGATAACTTTAATTTCTTTTTTTAGTAGATCGATAGCAAGTTGATTGTGAGCCACATCTTGGATAATTTTACTGTCTGGAATAATTAATGCAAAATCACCCAAACCTACAATATCTTTGTAGGAAATAATTCTTGCGCCTAAATAGTCTGAAGGTTGATCAATTATAAAAAAGGATATACTCCCACTTTCAGGGTTTATAATAACATCTTTTACCTTGCTGATTTGTTTCCCTTGATTTATACTGATTATTTTTAAGCCTATGATATCAGTTAATGATTTCATCTTCATTCTCCTTTGATTCCTGAAAAGTAGATACAAAAAAACATTAATATAAAAATTCTATAAGAATATGCTATATCCTTCTATTTGTTTGATCGTACCAATGTAAAACTCAGTAGAAATCTATCAAAATATGATGTTTTAGACTTAAATAATTCATTTTTGAAATAATTTTTTTAAAGTGAATTATTATAAGTTTAATTTTATTGCTCAAATTTTAAACAAGTGTTATACTACTAAATGGTCTAAGGGTAATCCTTGGCTGTTTTGTTGTGTTTTTCTTCAAACAAAACAACCTTAAGCATTAAATTTAATAATTAAAGTGAGGTAAAAAAATGAAACATTATAATATAGGGATTATAGGTGGAGGAATATCCGGAATCATGGCCGCCTACGAGTTAGTCCAACATATGCCTGAATTGGAAGTATGTATTTTCGAAAAAGGTAACAGTATTATCGATAGAAGATGTCCGCTAACTGAAGACAAGACTGAAAAATGTATAAATTGCGCTAGCTGTGCAATCATGGAAGGCTTTGGAGGCTGTGGTTCCTTCTCCGATGGTAAATATAATTTTACGACAGAATTCGGAGGCTGGCTTAATGATTATATTCCAAGCGAAAAAGTAATGGACCTTATTGAGTATATGGATAAAATCTTGATTAAGTTTGGCGCAACCACTCATAGGTACTCAACTCAAACGCCTAAGGCCCGGGAATTAAAAAAAATCGCTTTACAAAACGACCTACACCTTTTGCAGGCGGAAGTTAAACATTTGGGCACTGAGAATAACCTTATGATTATGACCAATATCTTTAACTACCTTAAAAATAAAGTAGATATCAGACACCATACTGAAATTATCGATATTGATCATCTAAACGGAAAATATTTGTTATCAACCGTTAAAGAACAATTTTCCTGCGATTATCTAATCAGTGCTGTAGGGAGAGTTGGCAGCGAATGGTTTACTGAACAATGTAAAAAACTAAAAATCAATCTGACCAATAACCAGATTGATTTAGGAGTAAGGGTAGAGTTACCTTACGAGATCTTTAGCCATATCACTGATGAAGTGTATGAAGCAAAGCTTCACTATCATACCAAAAAATACAATGATCTGGTTAAAACATTTTGTATGAACCCCAGAGGACATGTAGTTACAGAGAATACTATCGGTGTATTAACTGTAAATGGTCATAGCTATTCTGATGAAAAACTTAAAAGTAACTACACTAACTTTGCTCTCCTAGTTTCTAATAAGTTCACCTCACCATTTAATGAACCATTAAAATACGGAAAATATATTGCTACCCTCTCCAATATGCTCGGAGATGGTGTAATTGTTCAAAGATTTGGAGACCTCGTCAAAGGACGTAGAACAAACGAAAAAAGGATGAATAAATCCTTTGTTAAACCAACATTAAAATCTGCTAATGCAGGAGATTTAGGTCTTGTATTACCTAAACGCTATTTGGACAATATTATTGAGATGATCTACGCTCTTGATAATATTGCTAGAGGAACAGCAAACTATGATACCTTGCTTTACGGAGTAGAGGTTAAATTCTACTCGGCAAGGCCTGAAATTAATGAAAAACTTGAAACTATCAAACATCCTAATTTCTATGCTATCGGAGACGGCGCAGGCATTACAAGATCTCTGTCGCAGGCAGCAGCTAGTGGTATTTATGTCGCCAGAAATATTTTAGACAAAATCCATTAGGTAAAATGGTTTAAAAAAGATTTTCTTCAAAAAAATTTAAAGCTTCTTCAATGTTTCTATAATTATTAATGCCATCACTTTTAAAATAATCTCCGATAATATAAAACTTGCTTGCTTCAAATTTCATGGGCAAATCAACTAATGTATTGCCAAAAACGACAACTTCCTCTTTTTTTAGCTTGTATAAATCTCGAATAACAGCAAGGGCTTTACCCTTGCTGTTTTTACGTGGAAGGATTTCAACGGAATCATTGTATTTATTTATTTTTAAATTGTATTCTGCTAATTGCGGCAAATGCTTTATTAAAGTGTATAATTCCTCAATTCGAGCAAGGTCTTTAGGAACGGCAGTTATCATGGTTTGATTAGGTTGAAACCATAATTCTCCAAATTCTTTAAATAAGATGCTCTTGATTTCCGTTAATACCTCTGGGGAAATGGAATCAAGCCTTCTCTCCCATAGAGATATGGGGTCAAATATAACTCCCCCATTTTCTCCTGCAACTAATGGCTTTCTTAGTCCCATCCCCCGAGCCAAGCCGGCAAGATAAGATGCAGTTCTTCCGGATATCAAAGTAATTTTAAGACCTTTTCCTTCCAAATTCCTCAGTCTTTTGCTTACTGTTTCTGGAATACATTCATCAGTTGGTGCTAAGGTTCCATCAATATCAAAAACTGTAAGCTTTATCCTCATGTAAGTCCACCTTAAACAACCTTAAAATCTTTTAAATTCCTCAATCACAGTAATAACTTTTGCAAAAAAATATTTAAAATACACTATCATTTTGGATTAATCTGGAGGAAAGATAGGAAATATAGCCAATTTGTTATTCCCGATATTCATTTTTTTCCTTTCTTAAAATATCTCCGGCTTTTTCCCAGGAAACTTGTTTATTGGTTACCTCATCTAGCCATTTTTCAAAGCTGGAGAAATCTTTTTTCGGAATAAAAAGATCTAGTCTAACAAGATCGCTAAATTGCTCATTAGTCCATTCCCAACCTTTTTGTATGAAAAGATATTTCATTTGTTCATACCATTGGTAAGGTATTTTTAAATTATAAATAACATGAGGAACCATACGGGTTATGGTGGAATTATCAACAGCAAGACGAGCTGTACGGCCGTAAGCCCTTGTCAAGCCGCCTGTGCCCAATAAAATCCCGCCGAAGTAGCGCACTACTATAATTTGAGCATCCCAAATTTGACGGTGTTGAAGAATATCTAATACAGGCCGACCTCCTGTTCCCTGAGGTTCGCCATCGTCAGAACATTTTTCAAGATATCCGTCATGAAGTCTATACGCATACACATAATGACGGGCATTAGGATAAGTCTGCTTAACCCTGCTCATATGCTGTTCAACTTCATCAAGGTTGGTAACATGAGAAATAAGTGCTATAAATCTTGATTTTTCTATTGTTTGTTCCGCCGATACTTCCTGAACAATAGTATTGTAACCATCCATAGGCTATTACCCTAACTTCGAATTTGCTTTGGCTAGAAATTTCTCGTTATTTATAATATATCTTTCATGCCTACCCTCACCAATTTTTTCAATTTCATCGTAAGCTTCAATTTTAAAAACTATTCTACGACCATCCACTTCCAGTACCTCAGCCTCTGCCCAGACTTTCATCCCTATAGGAGTGGCGGCAATATGTTTTATATCAATAGAAATACCTACACTACTTTGTTCTTTCGGAAGTTCAATAGCGTTAATTGCAGCGTTCTCCATTAGCGCTATCATCATAGGTGTCGAAAAAACTTCTAAAGTACCACTGCCAACTCTGTTGGCTGTGTTTGAGGAGTTTACAATATTCTCTACCTTTCCTTTGGATCCTACTTTGATCATTCTCAATCCTCCATATTTATATTTCGTTAACCTAATATTAATAATAAAGGTTTGCTCTAAGAACATCAAGAGAAAAAGTGCTGATAATTCAGCACTTTTGCTTATCTCATTCAGTGTCTTATTCCTTGTGAGATGCCGCTTAAAGCTTCACCGGCCTCATCGATATGAATGTTTTCAATGGCTATGTCCCCAAGTGATACCATTCCGACCAACCTGCCATTTTTCATAACCGGTAAGCGCTTAACCTGATACTCTCCCATCAATTCAGTTGCTTTGTCAACATCACTGTTTTCTTCAATGCTAACCGGATCAACTGTCATTATTTGTTCAGCTGTAATCGTATTTACATCCTTATTATCAGCTACAGCTCTAATGATAATATCTCTATCTGTAATTATCCCAACTAAATTACCGTTCTGGAGCACCGGTACTGCTCCA
Organism: Peptococcaceae bacterium; assembly: GCA_012524045.1. Classification (GTDB taxonomy): domain Bacteria; phylum Bacillota; class Desulfitobacteriia; order Desulfitobacteriales; family Syntrophobotulaceae; genus JAAYSI01. Next base: position 11,518 of record JAAYSI010000283.1, read on the forward strand.
ATATCTTTTTGTTTCATGATTTTTGCTACTTCCGGAATACTTGTACTAGTATCTACATAACTAACATCAGTAGACATAATCTCTCTTATCAGCAAAGTCAATACCTCCGATCCAATTATATTTTATTCGCTTATAGTTTTCTCTTAATGTTGTTAGTTTATGTATTATTCCATTTTTTGCATTCCTCAATTGAGTAGCAAAGTGTTCCCGAAAAAAATATGATATCTCAGATTATATTTCTAAAATGTTAGCCAAGGCTAACAGCTTGCTAAGTGGAAAATAAAAAGAATGATAAATTTGAGGAGGATAAAAAATGGTCGGTACTTATAAAAAAATTCCTCTATCAGAAATCTCTGTTGGGAAGATTTGTGAAATAGCTGACATCGAATTAAGTGGTACACTACGCAGAAGAATTCTTGATCTCGGAATAATTCCAGGTACAAAAATTCGTTGTATCCGCCGTGGCCCATCTGGTGATCCGATAGCATATACCGTCAGGGGAACAACGATCGCCTTAAGGAAGGAAGACAGTAATCTGATAAATGTCTACCCAATTTAACAGGAGGGGCAAAAATGCACAAGGAATGCCGCCATAAAATATTGAGCGAACATTTTGGGATTTTCGCTAAACCTAATCAAGTAATCGTTGCCTTGGCTGGAAACCCTAACGTGGGTAAAAGTACCGTCTTTAACGCCTTAACAGGTTTAAGACAACATACCGGAAATTGGCCAGGAAAGACAGTTGACAACGCCCAAGGAAGTTTTTCAATAAAAGATAAAAATTTTTTGTTAATTGATCTACCCGGTACATACTCCCTTTTTGCTCATACCATCGAGGAGGAAATTGCCAGGGATTTTATATGTTTTGGTCAGCCCGATGTGACTTTAATTGTTTTAGACGCAACTTCGTTAGAAAGGAATCTTAATCTAGCTTTACAAATAATGGAGGTTACTTCGAATATTGTAGTATGTATTAATCTAATAGATGAAGCCCGAAAAAAGAAAATTATTATTGATTTTCCCGCTCTAGAAGCAGAATTGGGTGTCCCAGTTGTAGCAACAGCCGCCCGCCTCGGTATAGGCTTAAAAGAGCTGAAAAACGTAATTTATAAGCTTGCTAGCGGAGAAATAAAGCCTACCCCTTATAGAGTCAGCTATTCCGAAGAAATAGAGCAGGCAATAAGCCAACTTCTTCCTCATATTGACAATCTAGACGTCGAAAAGTTATTTGCTCCTCGTTGGCTAGCTTTACGTTTGTTGGACGGTGATGAGAATTTTCTAAAGAAAATCTCTTTGCACATGGATATGTATTATAGCCAAAGACATACTTGGGAGGTTGAGCTTGCTTTATGATGTCCATAACTAACAAAGTAGCGATAAAAAAGCTTCTAATGATTGCCGAACGGATCCATTTGTCTAACAAAAATATTGATAACGATAGAATTGTTTCACATCTTTATAAAAATGCGGAGACTATAGCGCAAAGAGTCGTAATTAATGACCCTGGAAAAGTCTCTTACTCAGATAAAATAGACAATATAATTACTTCCAAAATATTTGGCTATCCAATAATGCTGGGATTACTAGCCTTAATTTTCTGGATTACTATAGAGGGAGCCAATACTCCCTCTGCTCTACTCTCCACCATATTTTTTAGTTTCCAAGATATACTAACTGATTGGTTTACGGCAATAAATGCTCCTGTTTGGCTCCATGGGGTTTTGGTTCTAGGGCTTTACCGAACGGTAGTTTGGGTAATTTCTGTAATGTTACCTCCGATGGCTATCTTCTTCCCTTTGTTCACTATTCTTGAAGATCTTGGCTATTTACCCCGAGTGGCTTTTAACCTAGATAGTCTTTTCAGAAAGGCCCAAGCGTGCGGCAAACAAAGTCTTACCATGTGTATGGGTTTTGGGTGCAATGCTGCCGGTGTTGTATCCTGCAGGATAATTGACTCTCCAAGAGAAAAGTTAATTGCCGTATTAACAAATAACTTCGTTCCTTGTAACGGACGGTTCCCCACTTTAATAGTAATCGGCACAATATTTGGAGCCGGAATGTTAGCCCAAGGCTACCGGTCTTTTGCCGTAGCCGGAATTATAACGCTACTTATCTTGGTTGGAGTCGGTACAACTTTTGTGGTTTCTTGGTTACTTTCTAAAACATTTCTAAAAGGAGAAACCTCCTCCCTAATCCTAGAGCTTCCTCCTTACCGAGCCCCCAAAATTGGAAGCATTATCTACCGTTCAATTATTGATAGAACTCTATTCGTACTCCGCCGTGCTATTTTTGTTGCGGCTCCGGCTGGAATTGTCACTTGGATACTAGCCAA
>JAAYSI010000284.1 GCA_012524045.1 Peptococcaceae bacterium
ACAAACCATAGTTCACAGCTTTTTAGATACTTTGGCGCCTCAACTGCTAAATTTGGGATATTGACTAATGGGATAATCTATCGATTTTACACAGATCTAGATGAACCAAATAAAATGGATGAAACTCCATTCTTAGAAATTGATCTTTTAGACCTCAGAGATCAGCAAATTCAGGAATTGAAAAAGTTTTGCAAAAATAATTTTAACTTGAATGAGATCATTGATACTGCCTCTGACCTTAAATTTTTAGGTTTAATTAGAAATGTTATAAAGGATATATTCTCTAATCCATCAGATGATTATGTTAGGTTTATTTTAGGCTGTGGAGTTTATAACGGAGTAAAAACGCAAAATATCGTTGATAGATTTAAACCCCTGGTTAAGAAATCTATGAGTTCCTATATTAATGAATTAGTAAATGAAAAAATCCAAACCGCATTAAAAACCGGAGAAGAGCAAGAAAAATCGGCTGAAAATCAAAATGTAGATAAGAGCCCGGAAACATATGATAATGAAGCAGACAAAATTGTAACTACTGATGCCGAGATGGAAGCTTTTTACATAGTTAAATCTATATTAAGAAACCACATCGATATTTCTTTGATTTCTTATAAAGATACCCAGTCATATTTTAGTATTCTATTCGACAACAAAGTGACAAAATGGATTTGCAGGTTAGTTTTAAAAGATAGCGTTATGTACATGATTATCCAAGGTGAAAATCGAGAATATAACAGATACCCACTTGAGACAATCGATGATTTGTACAACTACTCTGAATTACTCATTAAAAAAGCTAAGATGTTCTGTGAGTAAAGAATCTAACATCCAACAAAGGTGGAGACAACAAAAAAGAGCCCGTACCACAATTTTTAGCAAAAGAGAGTGGCTATTTGAATAAATTATTCTTAGGGCCCATCCTGTAATCCTGTATTAGAAAAAATCTTAGTTAGGTTTTGTTTTTGCATGATATAATAGTAGTCTTAAATAATCTTGGTTAAAAATAGAAACGCCCCTTCAAAAAGAAGGAGCGTCAAACCAGCAATACTATTGCTGGCGCTGTTCTACTTTTATTTTAATCATCACTTTACGTATTGTCAAGGAAAAGGGCTGGGAAAATAATGGAAAGATTAATAGCTTACATGCACTGAATTTATTAAACAATTTTGAAATTTTTTTTGGAAAGTATCAATTAAACAAGTGGCAATGTACTAACTGTAATTCTATCTTCGATGTCCCTAATGAAAAAATGACAGATGTAAATTTAGCTGTAGAATTATTGACAGACGCATTTTTGGATAAATTTGATGTAGCTTTAGTTGTTTCTGCTGATAGCGATTTAGTAGCGCCTATTAAAAAATCAAAAGAATTATTTCCATCAAAAAGAATTATTATTGGATTCCACCAAAAAGGCATTCCGTTGCTTTAGCTAGAGCTGCCGATGCAAGTTTTACCATAGGAAGGAAAAAGTTAGCTAGCAGCTTATTTCCTCAAAGAATTATAAAACCTGATAAATATGTTATTGAATGCCCTGAAAGATGGCTTAAGTAAGAATTAACATTCGAACTAGTAGTCAGACATAAAAAACACACCCACTATTTTAGTGGTGTTTCTTCTGTAATACATTGGATTGATGAAGTAGGATTAATGTATGATTTATGGAATTTTATAACTAATCATTATGCAAATCAGATTTCCTAGGCACTTTACGACTAATAGGATGACAGCTGTTAAAATTATTTACTTGGAGAGGATAACAGATGAAAACCAGTAAAGTGCTGATAACATTGATTGTTGTATTTTTGCTAACTCTAAGTACTCCTGTCTTCGCAGGAGAGATCAAGCCGCAAGATTCGATTCAAATAGACCCGGTGCCGGAGCCTATTTTGGAGCCGGATCTTAAATCCCAAGAACCTCAGATTATAGATAGGGGTTTGGTTGATCCCAATCAATCTGTATCTAGTGATGGTCCTGATGAAATGAACGCCATACCTGAGATTCAGTCTTATATTTATTCTAATATTCCTGATATTTTCGCCAGTCTGCATATTGAGTACGATAAAAATGACAGGCCAATACTGATCCTATCTTTTACAGAAGAAGTCGCCCCTAAACATAAAGAAGCGATTTTAGCTTTAGCCACTAATCCGGAGTTAATTGTTTTCCGTTTAGTTGATTTTACCGAACAGCAACTACTTGCCAAACAAGCTGAAGTCGATGCTGCTTGGGACAGGCTGCTTGCGGAAGGAATTAAAGTACATCATACAAGCGTTAATGTTTTCATTAACCGGGTTGAAATAGGAATCGAGCCTTTTAATAACGAAAATATAGCCAAAATCCACGAGGCTTTTGGCAGTGAAATGATAGAAGTGGTCGAAGGCCAGGAAATACACCTACTGGCTTCGGCGGACGGTGCTGAAGCCTTCACGGCCTTGGAAGGTGCTTCAGAGCAAGCTGCTTCGGAAAACATAGGTTTTTTCCAACGCATTGCCCAATTTTTTAAAAACATTTTCAGTTGGCTGATTAAGTAGATTTATTTGCTTCCGTCGTCTTTCTGTTTTAACAACCGAGCTAGAGTAATACTATCCTCACCAAAGCGCTCTTTGATCTTGTCCAGTGTTTTGGTGAGTTTTTCATTAGCACCGGGTTCGGTGGCAAAAAGGCTTTGTTGGCTTTCACCGCAGGAGAGGTTGTGAGCTGTTACTCCGATAAGCCGAACGGGTTGGTGTAGCTTTAATTCATTCAATAACATGCTGGCTTCTCTGTAGATTTCTTTGTCGAGGTCCGTATAATTGTTTAGGGTCTTGGAACGAGAGATGGTTTTGAAGTCTGCTAAACGGATTTTGAGTGAGATGGTTCTGGCTTTAAGTCCTGCCTTACGGAGGCGGCGGCCCACATCTAGGGAGAGGTCTAGCAGATAAGTCTTAAGTATTTCCGAATCTGTGAGGTCTTGTTGGAAAGTTATTTCTCTGCCGATCGATTTAACTTCTCTTTCGGGTTCAACAGGTCTATCATCTATTCCCCTGGCCAGATAGTAGAGCTGGCTGCCAATCTGCCCCAGTAGTTTATGGAGGGTAAGTTTGTCTAATTTTTTTAAATCGCGGACAGTCCTGACATTAAGCCTATGGAGTTGTTCGGCGGTCTTCGGCCCTACTCCCCAGACTCTTTCAATAGGTAGAGGATCGAGAAAAGCTTCAATTTGCTCCTCTCTGACTATGACGAAGCCATCGGGTTTTTGAATATCCGAGGCAATTTTAGCGAGAAATTTATTCGGAGCCAGCCCTATGGAGGCTGTCAAATTCAGCTCTTTTTTTATGCGGTTTTTTATCTCCATGGCGATTTTTTCAGCTGGACCAAATAAGCTTAGGGAAGCTGTCACATCTAAAAAAGCTTCGTCTAAAGAAAGGGGTTCGACCAGTGGGGTATAATCCTGGAATATTTTATGGAGCTGTTCGGAGGCCTGATGGTATTTTTCGAAATTGGGAGGTAAAAAAATAGCATGAGGGCAGCGGCGGTGAGCTTCGCTTATAGGCATTGCTGAACGGACCCCAAATTTGCGGGCCTCGTAAGAGCAGGTAGAAACTACCCCTCTACTGTTAGGTTTTCCTCCGACAACCACGGGCTTGCCCCTAAGTTCGGGGTTGTCACGCTGTTCGACCGAAGCGTAAAAGGCATCCATATCCACATGAATAATTTGACGATTTTTTGGTGCATTTTCCATTTTTTATCATCCAAAATATACATTATAATATACCTAATACTAATATTAGGACTTAATATTAATATTAGGTATAAGATAATTATAAAACAGCTTTTTAATAGAATAAACAAGGGGAGTCCAAAATTACTGTTGTTTTCTTCTATGCAGCGCTTCGTCCCGGATTTCCGAACGCATGCCTTCTAAAGCAGCTCTCCTTCTTTCATTTTTGGCTTTTAATTCGGCTTTTGTTTTAGGATCATCGGTTTTAGCTATCATTTCTTCGGCTAATTCCATGTTTTTTATTGTGTGGTTAATATTAAATTGGATTTTTTCCACATTGTCACTGCGGTCGTCAGGTTTTGGTTTCATACTGAACTTCCTCCTTTAATGAATAGATGTTAACTTTAAGTCCCTGTTAGTGTTTGAGATTTAGAACTTTGTTATACTGGACAAAAAGCAATTGTTTCTTATTCTTTATTATGATAGATTACATAATATAGCAGTATATTATAACAGTGTTCTAACCAATATCTTAGGAACCTTTTAATAGAACCAAAAATAAAGGATGAGCACAATGAATATTGGCCCGCGGACCTTAAAAAGCGGTATAGCGGTTGCAATTAGCGTGTATATCTGTATGTATTTTCATATTGAGCCGCCTTTGTTTGCTGCGACTTCGGCGGTTGTTTGTTTACAACAATCCTTGGGCAAGAGTTTAAGGAATGCTTTGGAGCAGTTTATTGTTAACCTTGCGGCTATTGGTGTAGGAATTATTTTGGGTTTGACAGTTCCGGTTTTGTTTTTAAGTATGGCCTTAGCGACCGTAATTGTGATTCTATTTTGTACAAAAGTATTTAAGGCGAAAAACCAGATAGTACTGGCTATAATTTCAGCCATATTTGTTCTTGCTTCGCCGCAGGATCAATTTTTGGAGCAGGCTGTTTCCAGATCCCTTGCCATAATGATCGGGATTGTTACGGCCAATGTGATTAACTTTACTATCGCTCCACCCCATTATGAAAAAAAGCTTGTTGATAAGCTAATTGAATTGAACAATATGGCGGTCCAAGGATTTACGGATTCAGTCAATAGATACTTACATCTGAATACTCCGCAACCGGAAGAACTGGAAAAAGTAAATAAGGATTTTTATAACCTTTTTAGAGAAACAGAAAAGCTTTTACGTCTCTACAGAGATCAATGGGAGTTGTCTTTGCCTATCTGGCATAAAAGTACCGAAGATAAGGAAACTACCGAACATTTTTATATGGAATATTTGAGTTACAGCCGTGGCCTTTGGCAAAGGGCGCAAGATATTCTTTATCTGGCTGAAGAAAGAAAAATTCGGCGGGCGGAAGCCGATGACCCTACAGTAAGTTGCGAGTTTAACCATATCTTTGAAATGCTGTTCAATGTGATATTTAATGCCACCAGTTATAACCAGGAGCTTCAGAAAAAAATAAAAGGGGAAGTGGCGCAGATTTATCCGGAGCCGAGGGTCTGGAGTAAATTGAACAGAATTTTTAACGAATGGCAGGAGAAACATGAACCGACCTTGTTCTATATGCATGCCTTAAATGAAATTTCCGTAATTACTTACAATATTCGTTGGTTTGCTAAAGAATCTGCCAGGCTGTTGAACTTTTAAGAAAAACGCCCTGGATTTTATTCGGCTCTAGGATTTTTTGGCACTCTATGGCATAATAAGTGCTATATAAATTAATTATTATACAATAGGGGGAGAATTAATGGATGGAGCAAGTATTCAAATCTTAATTGCGATGACCCTGTACATAGCAGTAGTCATTGGGATTGGGCTTTACTATGCCCGACGAGCCAATGAAAGCAGCGACAACTTTTTGATCGGCGGCAGATCACTTAATCCGTGGGTCACTGCTTTAGGAGCCGAGGCCTCGGATATGAGCGGCTGGCTGTTAATGGGCTTGCCCGGGGTAGCCTATTGGTTTGGTTTAAGTGATGCGATCTGGACGGCAATCGGTCTGGCTATCGGGACTTATCTAAACTGGCTATTGGTAGCAAAAAGGCTTCGTGTATATTCGCATGTGGCAGGGGATGCCATTACCATTCCGGACTTTTTCAGCAATCGCTTTAAAGAGGATAAAAAAATTATCATGACAATAGCCGCGGTGTTCATTC
>JAAYSI010000285.1 GCA_012524045.1 Peptococcaceae bacterium
CTCGGATATGAGCGGCTGGCTGTTAATGGGCTTGCCCGGGGTAGCCTATTGGTTTGGTTTAAGTGATAAAAAAATTATCATGACAATAGCCGCGTTGATTATTCTGGTATTTTTTAGTGTTTATGCGGCGAGTTGTTTTGTTACGGTTGGGAAATTATTCAGTACCTTATTCGATGTTGAATATTTATTTGTAATGATTGCTGGGGCCTTATTCGTTATTTTTTATACTTTTATCGGTGGTTTTTTGGCGGAGAGTGCTTCCGACTTTATGCAAGGCTTAGTAATGATTTTTGCTTTAACTGTGGTTGTGATTACGGGAGTTGTCCATGTGGGCGGTATTTCGGCCATTGTTGAAAATGCTAAAAATATTCCCGGCTTTTTTGACTTTTTCGGGATTGCTCAACCTACGGTAGTTGACGGGGTACAACAAATAGGCAGTGATAGCAGGCCATTATTTGGCGAGGCCGGTAAATATGGTCTTTTGACAATAATATCTACCCTGTCCTGGGGTTTGGGCTATTTCGGTATGCCTCAGGTTTTGCTGAAGTTTATGGCTATTAGAAAGCCGACTGAGCTTAAGTTATCCCGGAGAATCGCTGTGGTTTGGGTTGTTATCTCGCTCAGTGCGGCCGTATTTATCGGTATTATAGGTAGATTATTATATCCGGATGCGCTACTCACTCAAAGCGCTGCCGAAAGCATCTTTATTTTAATGTCCACCAGTTTCTTTATCCCCTTAATCGCCGGGATAGTGATGGCAGGTATATTGGCTGCGACTATCAGTTCTTCCGACTCTTATCTGTTGATAGCGGCTTCGGCCTTTTCGAAGAGTATCTATCAGGGGATAATTAAAAAAGATGCAAATGACAGAACAGTACTGTTTGTCTCCAGGGTTGCTTTAATCGTAATCGCGATTATTGCAATGATCATTGCTTCGGATGAAAACAGTGTTATATTTACGATTGTATCCTTTGCCTGGGCCGGCTTCGGGGCAACCTTCGGACCTCTAATGCTCTTCTCCTTGTTCTGGAAAAGAGTTACCCGCTCAGGAGCAATCGCCGGGATGTTAGTCGGCGGGGGCATGGTCTTTATTTGGAAATTGTTGCTTAAACCCCTTGGTGGAGTTTTCGGTATTTATGAGCTGTTGCCTGCATTTGTCTTGTCCTGTATAGCAATTGTGATAGTATCACTCTTATCTAAAGAACCTTCACCGGAAATTCAAGCTGAATTTGAGCTTGTCAAGTCCTCTAATTAATAATATAATTCTTGTCATGCCGGGCTATGCGAAGCCCAGAGGGACTAAGGCTATGGCCCGGTATGGCAAGTTATTCATTTAAAGTAAACTTCCTTGACAAAGACTTTAAAATTGTGTTAAATTATTCTGTACGACTTATCAACATGATAGCGTTTTTTTTTAACGCCATTGCTAGGGAGGTGTTCGGAATGCGTGTAGCGATTACATTGGCTTGTACAGAATGTAAGAACAGAAATTATCAAACCAATAAAAATAAAAAAAATAACCCTGATCGTTTAGAAGTCAAAAAATTTTGCAAAACATGCAGAACTCATACCGTGCATAAGGAAACAAAGTAGGCCGTTTACCGGTAGAGATATACCGATAAGGATGTGATTTTATGGCAGTGGCAAACAGAGCGGATGACAGAAAAAAAGGCGGTTTTCTAAATAGGTTTAAGAATATCGGCAAAAGGTTTAATTATTTCCGCGATGTATGGAACGAATTGAAAAAGGTACATTGGCCAGACAAAATGCAATTACTCACCTATACAGGTGTAGTGTTGGTTTCCGTTGGTATTATTGCGTTTTTGATTTGGATTGTTGACAGCAGTTTGAGTTATGTTATGAATATTTTACTTGGGTAACTTTCGTGTGGAATCTTGGTTAGGAGGCCTTCATTAATGTCTAAAAACTGGTATGTTATTCATACTTATTCCGGCTATGAGAACAAGGTAAAAGCGAATCTGGAAAAGCGGGTTGAATCTATGAATATGGAAGATAAGATTTTCCGGGTTCTCGTACCAATGGAAGATGAGATTGAGATCAAAAACGGTAAAAAAAAGGTCTCCAAACGAAAAGTTTTTCCAGGTTATGTTTTAGTAGAGATGGAAATGACTGACGCTTCTTGGTACGTTGTTCGGAATACTCCAGGGGTTACCGGCTTTGTCGGAAGTGGTAGTAAACCTATTCCTTTGCTGGAAAGTGAAGTTGCGGCTATATTGCAGCAAATGGGTCTGGAAAAAGTTCGTACCAAACTCGATGTTAACATAGGACAGTCTATCCGGGTAAATTCAGGTCCGTTTAAGGATTTCATCGGTGTAGTCCAGGAAATCTTTGAGGATAAACAAAAAGTCAGAGTTATGGTTTCGATGTTTGGTAGAGAAACCCCGGTTGAGTTAGAATTTGGGCAAGTTGAAAAACTTGACTAAATATATATTCCAGGTTAAGGAGGTGTAATATATGGCAAAAAAAGTTATAGGATTAATAAAATTAGCGTTGGATGCTGGTAAAGCTAACCCGGCACCTCCGGTTGGTCCTGCTCTCGGTCAGCATGGCGTAAATATTATGGCCTTCTGCAAAGAGTATAATGAGAAAACAAAAGATCAAGCCGGCTTGGTTATTCCTGTAGAAATTACCGTTTACGAAGACCGCTCTTTTTCTTTTATACTCAAAACACCGCCTGCTTCCGTGCTATTAAAGAAAGCAGCCAATATTCAAGCAGGTTCTGCTGAGCCAAACAGACAGAAGGTGGCCAAAG
>JAAYSI010000286.1 GCA_012524045.1 Peptococcaceae bacterium
GCTTTTGAGCTTCCTTCAGAAAGGAGCCGGTAAAGCCCAGCCTGGCTACATTTTTAAGATAATACTCAACTTGGGCATATTCTAACTTTTCGGCCAAGTATTGATCCAGCACTATCTGTACTTGGTCGTTTACTATATTTACTGCATCGGAGTTATTGCTAAAAATCTGAAATCCATTTATCTGAAGGAAAGTCCGATAATCTTTTTCATCCTCGGCCAAAATACTTTCCGTTATTTCAGCAAATTTTGTGGCAAATAACTGGTTTAAAGAAGCTTGTGTTTCTTGCAATGTGCTTCCCAAACGCTTATTTGGTAGATTTTTTAACAGGCTGTACGCATCAAAATACTGTCCTCTAGCGAGATATTCCTCAAAGTCCCGGGTTATTTGTTCTGCTCGCTCTTTTTGCTGGGAATATTGGTAAGCAAAATAATAACCGAAACTGATTAAAGCCAGTGCCAGTACAATCAACACTGCCATCTTCAGTTTATTTTGGGGAACAGAGAACTGTGGTTTGGGGTTTTGCGGAGCCTGAACCTGTGTCTGCATTTTACCCTCCACGTTTTCTACTAAATGTTCATTTAACTGACATCTTATATTAGTTTCTTATTATCCTGTATTAATTTTTTAGCTAATCTTATATAAACATGGCTAATTATATTATATTCGCCGTAGTTTAATAGTTTTCCTCTGCTTTTAAGAAGATTGGTTAAATATTCAAAAAAATATAATAACCGGACTCCGGTCTTAAAATCCAAGTCGGAATAATACTTTAATACCAAGGACAAAAGGAGACTACACTACGCTAAAAGTTTCCAAAAGACCTTAAAGAAAGGTGAGGTCAAATAATGATTAAAAGTAAACAAGAAAAGACAAAGATTTCTTTACGTGCTGCTGTTCTGCTGGTTATCGGGGCCCTGGTTATTGAATATCTGTTGTTGGAAAGTCCGGCTTGGGCTTCAACCCAGAAGTACTTGGCGAGCCAAGCAGCCGCCGACTACCGCTATAAAAATCTGGTTTTTAATTTAGAGAACTACAGCATCTCGTTAGACCTTTTAGAAGATACCCAAGTCCATATTACCCCAGATAAAGGTGAGGAATTGTTATTCAATGTCTATTTTACAAACGATACATTTTCCTTCAGAGGTTATATCCAATTATGGCGCTTAGAAGACCTGGAGTATTTTTTGACTAGCAGCAGATACTTAAGTCCTTTTGATTTTATTTCATATAGTATGACTAATCTACCTAATGCTGCTGCCAACGGATTTAAAACAGCATGGTCGGCTGATTTCGGCGAACATTATATCAGCGGCCAAGAGTTCTGGTGGCCGTTAAACAGCACTGAGCATGTAATCCGTTTATCCTTTTTCAGCGATACTAAAGAATTTCCGGAAAAACTGCTTCCTATTATTCAGCATACCTTAGATTCGGTTAAAGTCAAATCCAATAGCTGACAACCATCATAGAATCAGCCCTCATGGCATAGTCCTCATAGTGCAATTGGGCATTACTTAGCGAACCGTAAAGCAGAGAAGCGTCGGGAACGCAGCTGCTACAGCCTTTCTGAGATTAAAAAGAAACTGCTGCACCAAGTGCAACAGTTCTTTTTTAGATGAGACTCAGCTATGAATAATCTTTATGAAATATGAATCATCTTTATTAAATCATGTTTAAAGTTGCTATTTGGCTGCTTCTCCTTTGGCATTTTTTCCTGCCGCATAGGAGTCAGCCAAAAGCTGTACCACATGTACTACGTTGTGGTCGAGTCCGGCATTGATCACACCGCTTTGCAGTTGCAGGCGGCAAGCCGGGCAGGCAGTTACCACTGTCTCTGTCTGGGTACCGGCAACATCGGCAATTTTTCTATCAGATATTTTATCGCTAAGGTCGGGATGCACAATGCTGAAGGAACCGGCCATACCACAACAGCGATCAGGCTGTTTCATCTCGATCAATTCCACGCCGGGGATACTTTGCAGTATTTCGCGGGGTTCTTTGCTTATGCCTTGGCCGCGGTTAAGGTGACATGGATCGTGGTAGGTTACCTTACGCTCAACCCGACCGAGTCCCTCTTTTTTGAAGGGTACGACCTGAATTAAGAATTCATTTATATCATAGGTTTTCTTTTCCCATTTTGCCGCGATTTCTTTGTAGTGCGGATCATCTTCCAGCAGTTGTCCATAGGAATGTTTCCAGGCACTGCCGCAGGAAGAACAAGCCACCACTATGGCATCAGCGCCGGCTTCTTCGAAAGCTTTGAGGTTACGGATAGCTAGAGCTTTA
>JAAYSI010000287.1 GCA_012524045.1 Peptococcaceae bacterium
CAAGGTTTAAAATCACAGGGCTTAACATTTGTTGGTAAGGTCTCACAATCCACTCAACTCCATTATTACGGAAAGCTTAAAAGCTTTTCGTTTTCTGTAGTATGTTTCAAAATAGTACAGTGTAGGTTCATATGTGTCAGAAATAATTACATTTGTCTCTATTCATAAAAAACTTACTTAAACTAGCCAATTTTTAAATAGCTAAACCCTTATATACCCTGGAAAACCTCCAAATTTACATCTGGTATGGTTTTTGCTTATTAAATTATTCAGGACACTTCAGGCTTACATTTTACATTTGGCTTTCTGAAGCTTGTATCTTCTTAGTACTGAAATATTTCGTATACGAAGGGGTGAGCTATTTGTCTATTGGCCAAATTAACTTTTTGAGAAAAAATAAAGATCAATTGATAGAAGACATACTGGAAAAAGGACTTCCTTTTGTAGCTTCCTACTTAGAAAAGGAAATCAATCGACCTATTTTAATAACAGATAACTCTGGTAAAATCCACTATTCTGGTATGAAGTATATCGAAAACACGTCTTTTCAATTTCCTTCTAATATTAAAAAAGGTAATTATTATTTTAACAAAAAGAAGAATTGTCTTTATTATCCCATTGAATGTAGAGGGACAAATGTCTATATTATTGTGAAGAACCTAACAAAGGAGCTTGTTGGACATACTATTGCCGTTCTATCCTCGGCAAAGCTGGCCATTAAATGTTATTTTTTAAGTTTGAATTCTATTCATATCGAAAAGGATTATGGCTATGGATTAAAAAGACTGGATGGTAGCTATTATTTTAGTAACCAGATTAACATTAGCGAAATAACGGCTATGCTAGAAAAGAGGTTGGATAATCATAAACTGTACTTCGTTGAGATAATTGAGAGTGACACCTTTGATCCTAATATCGATTGGCAAGCGGTCTACTCCTATGCCCTAGAATACTTAAAGAAAACGGAGTTAGACATTATTTCTATGGCCTGGCCAAATCGCTTGGTGATTTTCGTTTCAGCAACCTGTTACACTGATTCTCAGGAGATTAATCCTGACTGGCCTAAGCTTATAAACAAACTACAAGCCGAACTTGAAAATACATTCAATATAGTTCTTTCCAAAGGAATAGGCCAAGTGTATCCATCATGTTCCTTAGCTAAAAGCTATCAGGAAGCCTGTATTTCTCTGACCTTAAGCCGACTTATCGGGAAAAGAAATTTTGTCCAGCGGTTTTCCGATCTTGGCTTTTTTTCGCTGATCTTTTCGCATGACACAGGGACTTTATATAATTACTGCTTAAAATCCCTAGCTCCATTGCTGGATTATGATAAGAAGACTAATGGTGAATTATTGACAACCCTAAGAATATTGCTTGACTCCAGTTTTAACTACAAGCAGACAGCAGATAGTTTATATATTCATGTTAATACTCTGTACTACCGGATAGAAAGAATTGAAAAACTACTTGGTGTAAACCTTTCTCAGATGGATATCCGGTTAAATTTATATGCAGCTATCAAAGTATGGGACTTGCTAAATATCGATAATTTATAAATGTAAATTAATACTTAACCGATATCATCATCTTCCATTATCTATTTTAGCAAAAAGGTCCTCAAATATATACTCTTCATTACAGAGTAAACAGATTTTTTCCCTATCTGGCTCTAAATCTGAGATTCTCATTTCTAAGTTCCCCCTCCAGGAAAGTCCGGCATAATTTGCCGGACTTTCTATTTTACCATTTTTTGTATGCATCTGCATTTTACCACTTTTTAGTATCTATCTGCAGGGTTTTGTTATATTTCTTGAACGATTCACAATAACCAACAATACAATGGCCACAACCATCAACGGAAGCCCGCCGACAAGACCGGTAATTGCCGGTCCGAGGATCGGGTTGTAGCCGCTTTTAGCCAGATAAATCGGGAGGGCTGCAGTGGCGTTTACCGTAGAGTGAATCATGGCAGCCGGAATAGCGCTGTCAAGCTTAATTGTAGCATAGCCCTCGATAATCCCTAGAGTAACGCAGAACACAATCATTGCGAGAACGCCTAGCCAAGGATAGCCTGGATAGTCCGTCCCATAATTGTGCCCCATGGCAATAACCGGGATATGCCAAATACCCCAGATCACCCCGGTAATGACCAAGGCAACTGGATCAGAAAAGAACTCCCGCAGTTTGGGTAAAAGATATCCTCGCCACCCCAATTCTTCTCCCATGGTCGGGATGATATTAATCACTGGACCGAGAAGCAACGTCTGGAGAATGGTGATCAGCAACAAACTTTGCACCGGGATCCCGGCGGAATCGGTGGCAGCCTGAATTTCCTTGAGTACAGGCAGTTCAGGGTCAAACTGATGGGGGAAGATCAGAAAATAGAAGACACCGCTCAAGTAAACTAACAACGTAGGAACAAAGAAAATTAGCACATACTTTTTGATATTCCCTTTAAAATTTGAGCGCAGGTACAGCTTCTGCAAGCCCTCTTTGGTAACGAGACGTGTCAGCAGATTACTTACTGTCGGTGTGAACATCGCTCCAGCCAAAATCGCTATGGATAACCCTTCGCCATAACTCAGATCCAGAAAAGGAATCAGGAAAAAACAAGCCCAGCCCAGGACGATCGAGAACAACACAAATAGAATCAAGCGCCGTTTAGTCAGTTTTTCTTGGTTTTGGTCCATGGTCCTACCTCCCAATCATTCAAAGGTTTATTTCAGAGCGTTTTGCTGTAGCTTTTCAACGATTCTTTGGAAGCGTCTTTCTTGGGCAAACACTGTGAATCCCGGATTATTGACTACAGCATCGGCCATACTTTGCCTAATCGTCTTTTCATCGCGGGGAAAACCGGTTCCCAAGTCCAGATCTTCCAGCCAACGGTCCAATAAATCAAAAAACTCGTCCCCATGCAAACGCAGAGGATAGATATCCCCGGTGACCATAGTTGTATACTGTTCGAGCATATCAAGCGCTCTATCGTGCTTGCCTTGGGCGACATACCCCTGAGCCGCAGCAAGATAAAGGCCGACCATCACTCCCGGATGCAGACGCCTCATATCAAAAGCATCAGCAACAGCCAGTGCTCGCCGCAGTACTTCTTCAAATTTTTCAGGAGCATTTACACAGAGCATCAGATAGGCTGGAAAAAAGTTAAACAATACTACGATATTCTGGAACATTCCTACCTGTAAAACTGATTTGGCATCGTCAATACGTCCCGTCATTTGGTAAGCAGAAGCCAGCAGTGATTCGGGAGGCAGCGCCGGCTCAATTTTATCTTCCAGAAGGTCGAGGACGCTATGGGGATCTCCTGAAGTCAAATTGCATAGCGCCTCCATATACAGTGCTTGCCTTGTCAAGGATAAATCATCGCTTTCCTCCTTCACCCGGATAAAAAGCTCTTTAGCCTCGGAAATCACAGCCATTATTTTTTGAGGTTCTTGGAATAGATTGGCATGATTTACTAATAGTATTCCCATTTGCAGTAATAATGGAAAACAAGAGTAGTATTTTTTGATGATTTGACGGCATTTTTCAAGGACTTCATCTGCAGACTTTGCAGCAAAATCTGCAGACAACCTTTTGTAGAGCTGACGGATCTCCTCCTTCAACATCTGGGGTTTATAGTCCATCAACTCATCTATGCTTATATTAAAATAGGCCGCTAACTGGGGCAGAAAAGTCATATCGGGATAACTCTGCCCCGTTTCCCATTTGGAAACAGAGGCCTTGGACACTCCAATGAAATTTGCCAGGTCATCCTGGGTAATCCCTTTTTCTTTGCGCTTGCGTACAAGCACTTGCGCAATGTTGATTTCTTTCACATTAATCACCTCACCTTCTATTTTAGTGAATGTTTGGAGAAAAACAAACGAGTTGTAGTTAACAATAGGTGGATAAAATCAACTTTTCCGATACTTTGAGAAATTAAGATCCCTCCCTGCTCGACACAATGCAAGTAGGGAGGGATAGGTAAGCGAGATTCAATTCTTTATAGGTAGGCTAAAAACTCGACAGTATGAACGATTGCTACAATTGCCACCCTATGTTTCAATTCCTTATAGGTAGGCTATAAACCTGTCCG
>JAAYSI010000288.1 GCA_012524045.1 Peptococcaceae bacterium
CCAAAAAGCAAAAGTTAAAACTGCTACTACCACGAGCAGAATTACCAGTTTTAGACCGCCAAAGGGAGCCTTTTCCTCTTCTTCCTCTTCTCCCATTTCCAGGTCTTGTTCCTGTTCAGCATTGAACTGTTCACTTAAAATACTCTTGAGCTCATTGTCCACTTCAGGATCACCTAAGATCGGTTGAGCTTTTAAATCTGCCTCCATTCGACTTAAATCAATCTGACGATTTATCACGACCTCATCCTCTGTTCGGATGGCAGTATTCTCTTGGGTAATAATTTCGGTTTCCGGTTCAACTTCAGCTTCGGAATCTATTTCTGGAGTGGATTCGGGAAAACTTTTGTCTTCTCCGAATAAAATGGCTCTGACGCTCTTTTCTTCTTCATCTTCAACAGCAGCAATAAGTGAGTTGGTCACTTTTTCCAAATCTAACTCTTCATCTAACTCTTCTTCATCTAACTCTTCTTCATCTAACTCTTCTTCATCTAACTCTTCTCTGCTATTTGAATCTTGAGGATCCGTTGAGTTGTCGGGAGATAATCTGGAAGAAATGTCTTCCCAGTTCAGTCCACCTTCGAGTAATTGCTGAATTTCTTCCGGTTCGAGCAGTATTTCTTGTTCTTTTTTCATTAAAACTAATCCCCCATAGGCTGAAAAATATCGTTTTTTGGAATATCCAGTATAATACAGTAATATCAAGTATTTCTACAAAGAAATATATAATCCTGTTAAAATACATTAAAAAATAAATTTTACTGTTTACCAGCTAGACATTTAAAAAGAAAGTAGGGATAAGCATGAGTTATGTTCGTGAATTTAAATTCTGTCCTCAATGTTCAGCCAAACTAACTAACACCCAAGTCGAAGGCAAAGTTCGCAAAGCTTGTCCGGCTTGTCATTATATCCACTGGGGTGAATACTCCGTCGGAGTTGGTGGGGTTCTTCTGCAAGGTGACCGGGGCCTTTTGGTTCAACGGGCCCATAATCCGGGTAAAGGACGCTGGACAATCCCGGGCGGTTATGTTGAACAGGACGAAAAAATAGAGGATGCGATTGTTCGGGAATTCCTGGAGGAAACCGGATTACAGACCGACCCGGTAAGTGTGCTGGCCGTCAAGGATCGGCCGGTAGATGTGCCCGGGGTTAAACACGATATTTATATCGTTTTCCTACTCAACTATCTTAAAGGGGAATTGACCCCGGACCCTCGGGAAGTCAGCCAAGCCGGTTTCTATACTCCGGAAGAGTGCCAAGGATTAAATGTGGCCCCTTTAAGCTTACATCTCATGACCAAAGCACTGGAGCTAAAAAGAACAGGGAAAGTAAAACCGGGCTTCGTGCGGCTGGATGGAATTAAAATCCTTGGGGCTTTGTCCGAGCTTTATACCCTACCCTAGTTTCTATATATTCTCGAAATCTTCTATACCTTGCACTAAATTTTTTACACTTTTTCCTACCCTACCGGAGATAAGTTTAAGAACCAGTACTTAGACTCCGGTATTTTTTTTGTTCGGCTAACAACAGAGCAACCATCCGACCATAGCTTTGAATTCCATCTTGCTGCCTGTTACTTTTTAAATAGCTGTCGTTGATATCTGAGGCTATTTGTTCTATTTTGCCTTCATATTTAGACCAGTATTGGGTTAAGTAGGCTAAATCCCGCTTTACACCTGCCCCCAAGCCGTCTCTTAATTGCGCTGCATTCTGTGGATTTACCCGCCAAAGAGCGTTCAAGGAATGATTAAGGGCCAGAATTGTCCCTGAATACTGAAACACTCGATCCTCAATGCTGTTACAAACCAGCCAAGCAATATAATTACATTCATCTTCTCTGGCAAATCCTCTTTGATGAGCCATTTCATGACAAATAGTAGCAGGTAGAGTGTAAGCCGGAATATCTATATTGACATTGGCCTCGCCGGTAAAAGGAATGTAAATTCCTGTTATGCCGGTATAGGACATTAGGCGGGAAAAGGAAACCGGTTTCGCAAGCCCATAATTGCCGCTGAGCTGGTGATAGTCACTTGATGCCAAAAGAAAGGCTTGGCGAGCTTTTTCTCTAAGCTCGGCAAAACCTTCTTCTATTTTCAGTATTCCGGCCTGATCCTCGGGCAAACCGTCCCGAAACCCATTGGCTTTTTCCACCAGCTCCGTACAGAGGAGCATAAGTTCCTTTTCTGAAACCTCAGTCAGCTCCAAGTCGGCAATTTCCGCAAAGCTAAGGCGGTTGTAGTTTAGTCCCCAAATAAGTTGAAAGCTTAGGTAAACAAGACTGCAAACAATTATAAGGTTGAAAAGTAAATTTTTTAAACATGATAAAAGTCCGGACCGATTTCGAATTAGCAAGCTGACGCTCCAAGCAAGGCCACCCAGCACCCCTAAGATTAGCAAACAAACCAGCAGCTCTGCCAAAGAAAAGGGAAGCACCCCAGTGGCCAGACTTAAATAACGCGTTACTTTCTGGGCAAAACCCAAAGCATAGTAACGTTCAACCTGTTCCGGATAAAAAGCTGTATACTGGCCTAGGAAATATGCTAAAGGCCCGGAAAATAACAAAGTGATTTTTAGGGGTATTTTAGCCTGCCAAACATAGGGCCTCCATTTTATATCTGTAAGTTAAACTATGATTTAACTACGGTTTAATTCCAATTCGACTTAGATTATTAACATGATTATACCAGATAGCCAAATTTTACAATAATTAAAAATTAATTCTTGTAGCAAACTATATATATGATTAAGAGATTTTTATTTTACGGGCTTCTGGGCTGGTGGCTAGAGATTATCTGGACGGGCTTGGAGTCTTTAATTAATGGCGATTTGCGCCTGATGGGATTTACCAATCTGTGGATGTTCTTAATATACGGGTTAGCTGTTTTTCTCGAACCTTTACATGATATTATAGTTGATTGGAGGTGGCCATTAAGAGGCTTGGTCTGGTTAGCGGTGATCTGGGGAATAGAGTATCTAAGCGGCCTGCTTCTGCTTAACATCCTTGGTGTTTACCCCTGGCGCTATACCGATCCTCTAGCCATAAATGGCTTTATTACTCTAGCCTTCGCTCCGGTCTGGTTCACAGCAGGTTTGCTGTTTGAAAAAGTCCACCGGGCTCTAGATAAGTACAAAATACAAATATTGATAAAATCTTAAAAAATACTATTTACATTTACGATAAAATAGTTTCAAAAGCAAGATTTTAAATGCAATTTGAGCCGAAGCTGATTATTCCGTTTGGAATTATCAGTCTTTTTTTTAGCCCTTTTTGGGGCTTTTTCTCTGTTTTGAGAAGGTTAGCTGTGAAAGGTTGGTTTCGGTACGATTTATGCAATTAATGATCTTGTTAAGCATATGGAACAAGGGGCCTAGAAAGGAGAGGATTATCTATGGTTATGGATTACAAAAAGTTTTTAGACAACATTGACCGTAAAGCCTATCGTGAAGGCGAATGGCAATGGCAGGAAGGTGAGTATACTGTTACGCGAACCTATAATTATACCGCTCCCGGTTGTCATAACTCCTGCGGAGTACTTTTATACACAAAAGACGGTAAATTAGAAAAGGTGGAAGGCGACCCTCTTGACCCGTATGCAAACGGCAAGTTATGCATGCGTTGTCTCGCCTTAGATGAGATGGTCAATAGCCCTCTACGTTTGAAATACCCAATGAAACGTGTGGGTAAACGTGGAGAAAATAAATGGGAAAGAATCACCTGGGATGAAGCGCTGGATATTGTGGAAGCGGAAGTCAAAAAACTGGATGCTGAGGGTTATGGACGTGAATCAATTGTCGTTGGCCATGGTACCGGCCGGAACATTAACTGGCAAATCCCTTTCCTCGCCGGAGCCTGCTTTGGCACAGCTAACTGCGGTGGGATTTATTTTTCCGGTTGGTCCTGCTACATGCCTCGTGTTTGTGGCGCTGCAGGCCCTCTTGGTGATTACCCAATTGTCGACGCTTCGGAAACTCTTCCGGACAGGTATGCTAATTCCGAATGGAAAAATCCCGATGTCTTGGTAGTATGGGGTAACGAACCTCTGAAATCCAATGCGGATGGTTTCCTAGGTCATTGGCTCAACCTCTGCGTGCAAAGAGGCACTAAAATTATTTCGATCGACCCCGTTCTGACCTGGTGGGGTGCGCGAGCCGAGTATTGGCTGCCTATTAACAGCGGTACGGATGTTTGCCTGGCTTTAGCTTGGCTTAATGTCATTATGAATGAAGACCTGATTGACCATGAGTTTGTGGAAGAATGGGTCCTCTTTTACGATGAGCTCAAAGAACACGTTCAGCAGTTTACACCGGAGTGGGCGGCTGAACGAACAGGTCTGGCAGTGGAAGATATTGTGGGCTCGGCCCGTCTCTATGCCAGTGCCGATGCCGGAGCTATTCAGTGGGGTCTCGCCTTTGATGCTTCCACTGCCTCCTCAATGCATCTCGTCCAGGCTGTCTGTGCCTTAATGGCTATCTGTGGCAATATTGAAAAACCGGGAACTCACGTCCTGGTCCATAATGCCTTTGAGATTAATGCCGGCTATTCTACGGCTGACCTTTATGCGCGGGAATCAGCTCGCAAAAACAAATTTAGCAAAAAACTAGCGGGTTTTGAGGGCTTAGACTTTGTAGGTATGTCCAACCCTGATGCTATGGCTCTTTCCCTGGAGACAGGCAAACCCTATCCAATTAGAATCTTCTGGGCTCAATCTTGTAATCAGATTTGCGGTCATGAAGAACCGGCACCGCGGGCCTATAAATATCTCAAAAATGTCCCCTTTATTGTCTATGCGGATCCGTTCCTCACTCCCAGTGCCGTAGCCTTTGCCGATTTAGTACTTCCCGTAGCTATGAGCTGTGAGCGGAACTCCGCTCGGACCTGGTGGACCCCGTTACGCGCCATGAAGAAAGTCAGCAGCTACTACGAGGCTAAAACCGACGAAGAAATTATCCTCTGGCTGGGCAAACGTCTTAACCCTGAACTCTTCAAAAATTGGAACACTCCGGAAGACCTGATTAATTCCTATATGAAGACAAGCCTTGCCCTAGTGGACGAATCAGGCAGAGTCAAAAAAGCCAACTTCTCTGCGGCGACAGACGAATCTTCCGGCCATAACAAAGATATCACAGGTGACGTTAATACCCTTTGTCCAGTTAGTTTTGAGGAGCTTGTGGAAATGGGTGGCCATCTATATGATGAATGGAATGCCACTTATTATAAACATGAGAAGGGTATGCTTCGTCCCGATGGGCAGCCCGGCTTTAATACAGCTACCGGTAAAATTGAGCTAATTCCTTCAATCTTTGTGGAGTGGGGTATTCCTCCTTATCCGGTCTACACTCCTGTATCCGTGAGCAAAGACACAACACCCGAATTATTTAAAGAATATCCCTTCTATTTCATCAACGGGACTCGTTCTTACGAATTCTTCCATACGGAACACCGGCAATCGCCGACCATGCGGGAATTCCATCCCGAGCCCATCGTGATGGTTTCTCCGGAAACGGCGGAAGAATATGACCTAAGAAATGGTGACTGGATCTGGATTGAAAACCAAGACGGCCGTTGCAAACAGATGGTTAAGATATTCCCCGGTATGGATAAGCGCTTTATAGTGGCTGAACATGGCTGGTGGAAACCCGAGGAAGAAATTGCCGAGCCCCATCTCTGCGGAGCCTTTGATTATAACCCCAATAACCTTACCCATGCCTACGAAAGCGGTCCCGGTAACATCGGAGCTCCGATTAAATGCTTGATTTGTAAAATCTATAAGTGTAAAGAAGGGGACACTAGCCCAGGTGAACAGGTCACTAGATTAGGTGGTTTCCGTGATTATGAACCCGGCAAAATGTGATTAGGAGGTGTCGAATAATGAAGGGTATACTTGTAAACTATGAATATTGCACCGGTTGCCACAGTTGTGAAGTAGCCTGTAAGAAATACTTGGATCTGCCCAAAGGAGAATTTGGTATAAAAGTATCGGAAATAGGTCCTTGGGAGTATCAAAATGCTGAAAAAGGCCCTAATAAATGGGAATGGACTTGGATGCCTGCGCTGACCAAGGCTTGCAATATGTGCGAAGACCGGGTGGCCGAGGGCAAGATGCCAATGTGTGTTCAGCATTGCCAGGCCTGGTGCATGTATTACGGTGAAGTAGAAGAGCTTGTCAGTCAAATGAAA
>JAAYSI010000289.1 GCA_012524045.1 Peptococcaceae bacterium
GCTTCCCAGTTCCTTAAGTCAGTGAGGGATGCTTAAAGTAGCAGGTAAACAGGAGATTACTTTTATTTTTAAAACCCATAGTATCTTGACGCTATCTTTAGTTATCACAAATTTCTTTTTAAGAAATCTTTATGTTATAATTTGTTCGGTTGGAAATTTTTAAAAGCGAATTTAAAAATTTTAAAGGAGAATTAAAAATGGAAAAACCTATCGTGACAATTGAAATGGAAAATGGAGATGTCTTAAAAGCTGAATTGTATCCGGAGATTGCCCCAAATACGGTTAGGAATTTTATTTCTTTGGTACAAAAGGGTTTTTACGATGGCTTGATTTTCCACCGCGTTATTCCGGGTTTTATGATTCAAGGGGGTGACCCGCAGGGAACTGGAATGGGTGGCCCCGGTTATGCGATTAAAGGAGAATTTGCCAGCAACGGCTTTGCTAATGATTTAAAACATACCAGGGGCGTAATGTCGATGGCTCGTTCGCGGATGCCGGATTCAGCAGGTTCTCAGTTTTTTATCATGGTTGCTGATGCTCCCCATCTTGACGGTGAGTATGCAGCTTTTGGCAAGGTTATTGAAGGAATGGAAGCAGCCGACCGGATTGTTTCAGCTAAAAGAAATTTCCAAGACCGACCCTTTGAACCCCAAGTGATGAAGAAGGTTACGGTTGATACCAAAGGAGTTACATATGAGGAACCGGAAATAATTTAAGATCTAAAGAATTTAAAAAATTTTAGGAATTCTTGCCTAAAAGATGAATAAAAAGGAAGAGGACGGCAATAATAGACTTGAACATCTCTTTTCTCCTCCTCTTTCTTTCCCCCTTTCACTTGGTGAGGGGGACTTTTTTTGTGCATTTATGTTTAAGAGTTGTGCTTTGGGAAGCTCTACCTGTATAATGGATTTTAGGTGATTTAAATGTCATTGGTTTCTTTAAAAAAAGCTATTGAAAATTCCAATATTGCGCCGGTCTACCTTTGCTATGGAGAAGATCGCTATACCCTTGCGGAAGCGTTAAAACTACTTAAGCAAGTTTTTTTAGCTGATGATCCTGCGGGTAGTAATATTGAATATTTTAACGGTAAGGAAGCAGATTGGCGGGAAGTACTGGATATTGCTAATACCTGTTCATTCTTTGCCCGTAAATTAGTTTTGGTTGATGAAATCCCTTTTTTTGATTCGACGGAGGGAAGCGGCAATATCTCGGAAAGCAGTGATCTTTTGCTTGATTATATTAACGATCCGAATCCTATGACCTGTCTAGTACTGATTGCCAATAAAGTGAACAAGGGCAGGCGTCTGTTTAAAGAGATAAATAAAAAAGGTGAAATATTGGAATTTATTTATCCTCAAGATTCAGCGGAGTGGCTAAAGTGGGTTCGGAACGAAGTAGAAGCTCGAGGGAGAGTTATTAAAGCGTCTACAGCTTCCTTTTTGCTGGAGTGGTCGGGACATAATACCGGAATTTTAAGCCAAGAGTTGGATAAACTCGTTTTATATACTGAGGGCAGAAAAGAAATAAACATTGAGGACATTAAAGAGGTAGCAGTGCCTTTGATTGAAACTCAAGTTTTTAGTATGTTAGATGCGATTGCTATTTCCAATACCCGGCAGGCTCTGCAAAGGCTTGCTGAAGTTTTGAGTCTGGAAAAGTATCATTTAAGAGTATATACAATGATTGTACGACAAATCCGCTTGCTGTTAGCTGCCAAGCTGGTTCGCAACTCCGGTGGAACTGCTAAGCATTTCAGAGAAATTGCCGGCTTAAAACCCTTCGAAGCCACTAAAATATTCAAGCAAGCAGTTCGTTTTACACCTGAAAGACTGGCATTAGCGTTGGAGGATTGTTTGGAAACAGAATTGGCCCTAAAAAGCAGTGGCGGAGCCCCAGAATTCTTGTTGGAGATTATGGTGATAAGGTTGTGTCAACGCTAGTAGCAAAATGTAATGCTTTAAGGTTCGCTAAGTAATGCACAAATTATACTAACAAGAAATTTTCGGCTCTTAGATTTTACACTTGCCCAAAAATAAAGAGACGCAGTGAACAAGATTTCACTACGTCTCTTTATATATATTGGCTCTATAATAAATATTGGGGTAAGCAGCAGGA
>JAAYSI010000290.1 GCA_012524045.1 Peptococcaceae bacterium
AGACTACAAAACAAATTATAGAAAAGCTAAATGTTTCCGGGATAGAGATAGAAGATAAGAAGAATCAAATATTATCTTTGCTAGAGAACTTTTCAGCAATAGCCCAAGAAAACGCTGCCTCCACTGAGGAAGTATCAGCATCGACAGAGGAATTAAATGCTTCTATTGCCATGATTTCAGATGCCAGTGAAAATCTTTCTGCCCTTGCTCAACAACTAAGAGAAGAAATAAGTAAGTTCAAAGTATAAAACTAGGTTTAAAATTACTAACCGCTAGGTGCTAATATTTATAGCAAATAGCGGTTTTCAATATCTTCAGTACTATCTATTATATTTTTAAAAATATCTAATTATTTGCTTTGATATTTAGCATTGTTTGGAAATAGAAGACCCACAGGCTATAATTAGGCTGAAAAACAAATTATCTTATATATTAAGTAAATATATTTATTAAATATAAATTAAAGTAGAAAACAAAGGGAATATGCTTGCTTAAGCTAAAGGGGTGATCCTTAGTGATTAAGGATATAGTTGAAAAACAAAGAAAATTTTATCTATCGGGAGCGACACGGAGCCATAGCTTTCGGATGGAGGCGTTAACCAAATTAAAACAAGCTTTGCAAAAAAATGAAAGTTTGCTGGTGGAAGCTATGCAGACAGATTTGAATAAGTCGGAGAGCGAATCCTTCTTATGTGAGATTGGAATGGTTTTAGATGAGCTCAAATACCATCAGAAGCATTTAAGGGCTTGGATGAAGGAACGCCGAATCAGACCTTCAAAGGCTCAATTGCCGGGGAAATGTTTTATCTCGCCCGAGCCTTACGGGGTAACTTTGATTATGGCACCATGGAACTATCCGGTCAATTTATGCTTTGTACCCTTGATCGGGGCTATCTCAGCAGGAAATACAGCGGTTCTCAAGCCCTCTGCTTATGCAAGGGCTACAAGTTCGGCCATTGCCAAAGTTATTACCGACACTTTCCCGCCGGAATATATCACGGTGGTGGAAGGAGGTAGACAACAGAATACGGCTCTGCTGGAGGAAAAGTTTGATTATATCTTTTTTACAGGTAGTCCGGAGGTCGGACGGATTGTCATGGCAGCTGCCGCCAAACATCTTACCCCAGTCACATTAGAGTTGGGGGGTAAAAGCCCGGTAATTGTAGACGAAACTGCTAATATCCGTCTAGCGGCCAAGCGGATCGCCTTTGGCAAGGTAGTTAATGCCGGGCAGACTTGTATTGCGCCGGATTATTTATTAATTCACGAACAAGTCAAGGAAAGCTTTATTAAAGAATTTGCTAAAGCTTTGGCAGAATTTTTCCCTGGAGCTAAGATGGATCCGATGTGCACTATCATAACCCCAAAGCACTATGAGCGACTCAAAGGTCTTATGGCCGGAGAGAAGATCCTGCTTGGGGGAAAATATGATGATACCCGGCGTTTTATTGAGCCAACTTTGCTGGATGGAATCACTTTGGCTTCTCCGATTATGCAGGAAGAGATCTTTGGCCCCCTTCTGCCGATTCTCACCTTTAAAGAGCTTGAAGAGTGTATAAACGTAATACGTTCTCTGCCCAGACCCTTGGCTTTTTATCTTTTTAGCGAAAACCCTCAGACGCAGCGGCTATTTTTAGAAAAGATCTCCTTTGGCGGTGGCTGCATTAACGACACTATTATGCACTTTCCCAATCCCAGGCTGCCCTTTGGAGGCGTAGGAAATTCCGGCATCGGAAGTTACCACGGTAGACATAGTTTTGATACCTTTACTCATTATCGTTCGGTCTTTAAGCAAAGTACTCGATTTGATATGGCCTTGCGCTACATGCCCTATACAAAAGAAAAGCTAAAGCTGATTCGTAAGCTTTTGGGGTGAAGGAGGTGGCAAAATGGATGTTAGGGCTATTAAGCATAGATTTTGATTATTTTATCGATGCTTCTTCTAAGGAAAGAGATTTATATTTTCCTACAGGGAGTGAGGAAATCTCTGCAATCAAGTATAGGTTTCTATGGGAAGAAAGCTATGTAAAATATCCAAGGATTAAAGAGCTGGGAGTTATAGAAGACTACTATTTCTTAAAAAATTTTCTCACGTCCTTGCATAGCCAGAAGGTTTATTTTTATAAGGCCGACAGCCATAAAAGCATAAAAAAAATAATAGATATGATACCACGCAATTTACAACTTATGATAGTGAATATTGATTTCCATCATGATTATTATCATTATTATATGGGTAGAGATAAATTCAATTGTGGTAATTGGTTAAGAAGAGTGCTTGAAGAAAGACCGGAGACAAAAGTAAAATGGATTCGTAGAAAGGATTCACAGCTTTATAGTTTAGAGGGGATATTTCCATTTGAGCATACAACAGATATAAAATCCCTTTTAAACGAAAAGTTTCATTATGTCTTTATATGTAGAAGTCCGGAATGGAGCCCACCACATTTAAGCAATAAATTCGAAGAGTTAGTTTGGTCGGCACTTAGGGGCAAAACAGCTTAACCCTTTGGCTTACTCTGTATCTATTTTTTTTAATAAGTTAAGAATTTTTATTCCCAATTCCGCCTCTAGGCGGTCTTTATTATTGTTTAAGTCTATTCCGCTAATCTCCTTAATTTTTTCCAAACGATAGAGGACTGTTTTATAATGGACGAATAATTCCTTGGCCGTCTGGGCAGCGTTGCTATTTGTCCCCAGGAAAACTTCCAATGTATGCAGCAGGTTTGTATTATTTTCTTGATCATAGACCTGCAATTTGTTAATGAAGCTAGGAATATATTCCTTCAAATCGTTGTTTTCCCCAAATTTACATAATAACCTCATAACTCCCAAATCCGAGAAGTTAACAAAATTCTCATTAGTAGTCTTACCATAATGAATGGCATTCTTAGCTTCTGCAAAGCTCTCAGCAACATCTTGGATTTGAGGAACGATACCGCCAACTCCCGCGAAAAGTTGCATATTTTTATATTTCTTCTTTAGGATAACTGTAATTCTTTGCACCGCTTTATTAATATTGCTGGTGACATCGGCATGGTTTTCTAAGCCAACAGGCCATAGGACGTATAAAGAATCGCTTTTAATCCGCATAAAATGATGAGTATATTCATTGATAACATTGGCCACGGTATTACCAATCTCCGTAAGAAAGGTATTCCTATTTTCTCTATCCTGTAAATATTTTTTGATATTGTCAAATTCCATCATAACGACACAGAAGGCTCCTCTGAGATCCCAACCTATCAAAGAAGCTCTCTCCAAAACCGTTTCCAAATGGAAATTGCCGGCTACGATGGTATCCAATAAGTCGTACTTAAACTTGCGTTCTACTTCCCCAATGGCGAACCTTTTAACCAATTCCAAGGATACTACGGTGGATGCGTTTTCTAAAATAATATATTCCAAAGTTCCCATTTTTTGATTGATTTCAGTAACAACCAAATAGGCATTTATTTGGTGAAGCTGTTGGATAGGGATTACAACTTGAGTTACTTTTCGGTTATTCAATTCGGGTAAAAGTACTATTTGCCTATAATAATAGTGCTTATTATTTAAAACTTCTCGTTCGGAACTATCTTGGACTTCGGCAAAACGAACGATTTTAGGGTCTGTAGCTGCAAGAGCACAGAATTTCTTATCATAGATCACCACCGGGTTTTTAAGTAATTCCTCTAAGACTCTCACAATACCGTCCAAACCTTCACCTGCTATGACCAGATCGGTTAGCTTGTCTTGCACTTGCTTATAGTATTGAAGCTTTATGACTTGGTCGTTAAAGAGTTTTGCCATTACCGGATACATGATATCAATGTACTTTACTTTTTCTCCTAACTCTATTATCGGTAGGCCTATTTCATTTCCGGCTTGAATTATTTCCTCGGGAATTTCCTGCACCACTCTGCCGGTTTTAATAATTAAAGCACTTACTCCCTTTTGCACCATTTTTCTAATATATTCCTTGTAGGGTACGTCATTGTGGATGTTATATAAGCTGGTAAGTAGGATTTCTCCTCCTTCCAGCCAGTCGACAATATCCGGCCTTTCAATGATGGTTATTCCTCGGACAATATTATGCAGTTTTGCTTCGCCTGCTACTACGCGAGCATCCCGAAGTGGCTCCATCTGCATGACATCTCGTACCGTTATCTCCATTCTTCTACCCCCTTACGGTTCACTGGCCAATCTTCCCCTAAGCCCTATCCTGTTACAATTGTATCCATATGCTCCAAATAAATGCAATAGTTTATATCCTCAATGGATAAAGCCTGCAGTTGTGCTTTATAGTATAATCAAGCCAAAAAGACAGAACATATTAAGTAAATCAATTGACTTGTAAGAAACGAAATGGGGGGAATACTCATGAAAAGTAAAATTATTAAAGTTCGAACTCTTAGCAAAGAGGCGTTTGCTCCTTTCGGGCACGTCCTGATGTTAAATCCCGGCAAACCCTTGATCAAATCAGATCCTCCTCAGTTTACCGACTGTATTCCTTTTTTTGTGGATGACGGAGAAGCTGAGTTTGTCTATGCCGTTTTAGAAAGAAGAGAATTTAAATTTTCCACCATGGAGAGGCACCTTAAAGTAACCCAGGGTTTTTTCCCACTGTTTGGTGGGCCGGCCATTATTACGGTTGCCCCAGCGACAAATCCTGATGATCCGGAAGCATTACCTTCTCCCGATTCAGTGTGTGCTTTTCTTTTGGAGAGTTATAATGCCATTACCCTTCACCGGGGCGTATGGCATGGGACGATCTTTCCTTTGGAAGAAAAATTCGGTTATATCCTAGCCACTCGGGACAAGACAACTAATGAGTCGATCGCGCCCCTCTATGCAGGAGACGTACAAATTCGTGACCTGGGTACGACTTTTGAACTACTTCTCTAAAAACTTGGCTTTGCAAGGGCTCTAATAATTTAGGGCCCTAATAATTTAGATAAAAGGCATACGGTCCAAAACCGTATGCCTTTTATCAATCCCGTCTACATTTGATCTAGTTTGAGTACAGTTTCCATTAAAACATTCGCACCTAAAGCACAGTCTTCCGGGCTGCTCCATTCAGCGGGATGATGGCTGATACCTTTTTTGGATCGGACAAAAATCATACCAATCGGAGAGATATTAATCATCTGCATGGCATCGTGTCCGGCCCCACTGGGTAACTTCATGGTTTTAACGTCCAGTTTGTCGCAAGACTCCAAAATAGTAGCTATAATCTCTTCCGAACATGGTGCCGGCGGGACGCGTTGCATTAGATCCACTTTTAAGTCGAGACCTCTTTGTTTACAGATCTCATTGGCTTTTTCTAAGATGTTTTTTTCCAGCCTGGCGCAGACTTCCGGGGAGAGATGCCGCAGGTCAATGGTAAATTCTACTTTCCCGGGAATAATATTAATCCCGCCGGGATAAGCCTGGATTCTTCCTACTGTTGCTACGGCGCTTTGGCTTTCTTTGGCCTCCTGTTCCACCATGCAAATAATTTGCGCTGCTCCGGCCAAAGCATCGGCTCTCAAGTTCATCGGAGTCGCTCCGGCATGATCAGCCTTACCCGTCACGGTCAACAATAATCTAAGGGAACCAGCTATCCCAGTTACAACTCCGACAGGAAGATTGGAACATTCTAAGACCTTACCCTGTTCAATATGAAGCTCCAGGTAAGCTTTCACTTCTTCCGGATTCCGAACTGCTTGCGAAAACTCTTCGGGCCTGAGGTGACACTTCTTCATTGCTTCTTTAATGGTAATTCCGTCTCTATCCTTGAATTCTAAATCAGAGGGTTTAAGATTCCCTGCAACCCCCCTACTGCCTAATAAACTAAAATTGAACCGACACCCCTCTTCATCTCGAAAGGCATAAACCTCGATAGGATGTTTGGTTTGGATCAGGTTTTCCTTCATAGTTTGGAGAATTTCAATCCCTGCTAACACTCCCAAACTCCCATCAAACATTCCCCCGTTAAACACTGTATCAAGATGAGAGCCAATAATTATGGCAGGGAAAGAAGGCTCCGTTCCCTCTTTGCGGCCCACCAAATTGCCTACGGCATCTTCTCTGACTTGAAGCCCAGCTTCTTGCATCCATTCTTTGACTAGATTTTTGGCTTGTAAATCCTCTTCGGTAAAAGGCAATCTGGTGATTCCGCCCTCGACCTGTTTACCAATATGAGCCAGTTGCATTAATTTGTCCCATAGTCTTTCTTGATTAATCATACTATTACCCTTTTCTATAATTTTTGCAGGCCCTTGTTTTTTCCTAAAAGGGATTACAATTGGACATCCCGGTTGCAATCTTTAGTATAGATATAAGTTGTTTCGCTCCTGCCGGTACCGTAGAAAGCCTGGGGAACATAAGGGCCAAACCAGATGAAATCTTCTTCCTTTACAGGAACCCATTGGTCATCAATAAGATAAACTCCTTCCCCTTTTAAGAGATACAAACCGTGCTCTTGAAGGTGGGTTTCCACGAAGGGGTGGCATCCTCCGGGTTTGAAGCTCAAGGTATGAAAATTTACGTCAAAACCTAAATCCGTTGGCAACAAGTCTTGAATATGAACATTTTCCATGCCGTCATAAGGCAAAGCCGGAATCTCATTCAGGTTACCGACGACAAGCCTTGCTTCATAGCCTGGAATTTTACGGTATCTCTGTTTGTAGAGGAGGACTTTCCAAAGGGTTTGGGTATTGTTTTTTAACTCAACTCCTTGGGAAGCCGGGGCAAAGATATAGCCTTTTTCTTCGACTGAATATATCTGACCGTCTACTCCTATTTGTCCCTTTCCTTCCATGCTGTACACAAAGGTTTCAATTCCTTCTTCTTGGAAAGGAACCGTTGTTCCCCCGCCAGGTTGGATTTCGATTGTGTAGAAAGCAAATTTACACCCTAATTCAGGAGAAGCAAGAATACTTGTTTTACAATCCTTTAAATTAGGAAGAACATTATTGACCCGTCCTTCGGGAGGAATCAAAGCATATCTTCCATGTTTAATAAGGGCCCTTGTGGCCAGTAAGTCCTTAGGATAACCCATGAATAAATACCTCCTTAGATCCTTACTTTATTTGTAATTTTATTTATAATTTTAGTTTATAATTTCAGTTTATAATTTTATTTATAATCTTAAATCAAATTAAATTTTTAAATCGAAGCCTAAATATTCAAAAATATCTTCTACCATAATTTTTCACTCTTTTTAGATATTTGTCTTTAGTATGCCTAGATAATAATTCAAAGATATGTTTATCCTATGAGGATAGTCGCCTCTGATGATAATCCCTTATTTAACCCCTGAAAAATTTCCCAAAATTCACCACCACCGATGGATAAAAATAAAGGCTAAAGATTAGAAAAATAGGATAATGTAAAAAGGGAATTTTCAGTATATTCTTAATCTATACAAAAAGACAAAAAACGGAAAGGTCACCTTCCATTTATGCCCATGGGTAATGAGGTTTCAGTTTTCAATTCAAATTAAGAAAGAAGGAGAGAGTGTGTTTCAACTAGTCATTAAAAACGGCAAGGTTGTAAAAGCTGACAGGGTTAAGGAAGCGAGCGTTTGTGTGCAAGATGGAAAAATAGCAGCTATTCTGGATGCCAGCATCCCTGTGGAGGCACAGAAAGTCATAGATGCCGGTGGAAAGTATGTCTTGCCAGGGGCTATAGACAGCCATGCCCATTTAAATGATCCGGGTTATTTATGGCGAGAGGACTTTGCCCAGGGAACAGCTGCTGCCGGTGTGGGCGGGATCACTACGGTTGTAGATATGCCTTTACAAAATGAGCCGGCTCTGACCAACGGAGAGATATTTGAGAAAAAATTGCAAGCAATTTCCCCTAAGGCCTATGTGGACTATTGTTTTTGGGGTGGTCTGGTAGACTACAATTTGGCAAATTTGTCTGAGCTGGATAGTAAAGGTTGTGTGGCTTTTAAATCTTTCATCGGACCGGTATCTCCGGATTATGTCTCTTTAACAATTGGCCAGGCCAAAGAAGCTCTGGAAATCCTCAAAGAATGTGATGCTCGGGCCGGATTCCACTGCGAGGATTATTCCATAATTAAATGGGAAGAAGCCCGAGCCCAAAGGAAAGAAAAAAATGATTGGCAGGATTTTCTGAACTCCCGACCGGTCATTGCCGAGTTAATTGCAACCCAAAACATTCTGGATTTGGCTGCCGAGGTAGGCGCAAAGGTCCACATCTGTCATGTGAGTCATCCTAGAGTAGCTGAGATTATTAGGAAGGCCCAACTACAGGGTGTGGATGTTACCGCCGAAACCTGCAGCCATTATCTTACTTTTACAGACCAAGATGTAATAAACAAGGGCAGTTTATATAAATGTGCGCCTCCTTTAAGGGAAGCTGCTGCCGTAGAGAAAATGTGGGAGTATGTTAATAACGGCACCCTATCCTGCGTTGCCTCGGATCACTCTCCTTGTGAATTAAGCGAAAAGAACGAACAAAAGCATGGAATCTTCGGAGCTTGGGGCGGAATCAGCGGAATTCAAAATCTCTTGCAGGTGCTATTCAGCGAGGGTGTAATTAAGAGAGGTTATTCGCCCACTCTCTTGGCCAGAGTTTTAAGTGAAGGCCCGGCCAAGGCTTTTGGCATTTATGGAAGAAAGGGTGCCATTGAAGTTGGCTTTGATGCTGACCTAGTAATTCTTGATCCTGAGCAAAAGTGGGAAATCACGCCGGAGTCCTTATACTATGTAAATAAAATATCTGCTTTTGTCGGCTTAAAAGGCCAGGGTCTGCCTGTTTGTACCTTGGTAAGGGGGCAGGTTGTGGCTCAAGATGGTCGTTTGGTTGGTCAAAAAGGATTTGGGCAACTGGTCACCAAAATAAAGGGGGATTAAAAAGATGGGCAACCACTATGATCTGGTTATTCGTAACGGAATACTTGTTTGCTCGGATGGGATAAAAAAAGCGGACGTTGCTGTGGCCGAGGGAAAGATTGTGGCTATTGCCGAAGAAATTTCCGGAACTGCTAAAGAAACAATTGATGCTAGCGAAAAATATGTTTTCCCGGGAGTAACGGACGGGCATGTCCACTTTAACGAACCTGGGAGGACAGAATGGGAAACTTTGGCCAGTGGGAGTAGGGCCATAGCGGCAGGAGGTGGCGTAGCTTTTTTTGATATGCCTCTGAATTCCAGCCCCTGTACCTTAGACGCCAAAAGTTTTCAGGAAAAACTTACCATTGCCCAAAAGGAATCTTTGGTTGATTTCGGGCTCTGGGGCGGTCTTACCGCTACCAACCTTGATAAATTGGAGGAGTTAGCTGAATGCGGTGTGGTAGGATTTAAAGCATTTTCCTGCCATAGTGGGATAGATGAATTCCCCAGGATGGATGACTACACTGCTTTAAAAGGGATGGAAAAGCTGGCCAAGTTAGGCTTACCCCTGATGGTCCATTGTGAGAATGCGGAAATAACCCAAAAATTAACCGATCTCGCGTTGGCTAATGGGCAAACCGGCGTCTGGGATTATTTTGCGGCTCGTCCACCCATTGTCGAAATTGAAAATATAGCCCGGATGATTAGCTTCGCTGAAGAAACCGGCTGTAAATTGATTATTGCCCATATCAGCACAGCCAAAGGAATAGAACTTATTACCCAAGCCAGAAGCAGAGGGGTTGATGTCTGCGGTGAAACGATAGGCCACTATTTGATTTTTACCGATGAAGATGTGGCTCGTTTGGGAACGGTCGCCAAATGTTCTCCCCCGATTCGCGATGCCCAAAACCTTACCAAAATGTGGGCCAAGTTTCTAAATGGGGAAATTGCTTTTATATCTTCCGACCATTCTCCTTGTGACCCTAAATTAAAAGACGGGGAGTTCCTAAAGGTTTGGGGTGGAATTTCTGCCTGCCAGTCTACCCTACCTGCTCTACTTACCCACGCTTATCATGACCGTAAAGTTCCTCTGGCGCTCATTGCCAGATTAACGGCCGAAAATGTCAACGAGACTTTTGGTATCGAAGGCAAGGGTAAAATTGCCGTGGGTTATGACGGAGATTTTGCTCTGGTAAATCTCAATAAAGAATTTGTGTTAAAAGCTGAAGACTTATATTATAAGCACAAAGTTAGTCCTTATGTTGGGTGTACTTTCCGCGGGGTGGTGACCCAGACTATCCTGAGGGGCACTACCATTTTTAAAGACGGAAAAATTGTATCTAAACCTATCGGCAAACACCTAAGGCCTAAAATCTAAATTTTACGGGTGATAAAAGGTAACTTAAAAAGGAGTTGAATATATAATGTCAGCAAGTATGGATAAGTCAGTAAGTTTAGATGAGGTTGCTGTAAAAGACCTGGCGCCTCCTCAAAAACCGGACATGGATGTGGCATTAATCCCCAAAACAGCCGAAGGCCGGACTATGGGACCGATCCCCTATATGTTTATGTGGCTTGGCGACGGGGTTAACCTAGGAAATATGACCCTTGGAGCCAGCCTGATTGTTGCGGGGCTGGCAACCCTGAACATTTTCCAAACCTTTGCGGCAGCAATTATTGCCATTGCTATTATCTCTGCGGTGTTTACTTTAAACGACAGGCTGGGTTATAAAACGGGTATTCCTTATGTTATCCAACTGAGGATGTCCTTCGGAGAAAAAGGTTCCGTTATTTCTTCTTTGCTTCGGGGTATTCCCGCCATTATTTGGTACGGCTTTCAAAGCTGGGTTGGCGCTACGGCTCTAAATGAAATTGCCAAAGTCTTTACCGGCGGCGCCTTTGATAGTATTCCCATTTGTTTCGTAGTCCTGCAAGCGGTCCAAATAGTTCTTTCTATGTATGGTTTCCATGCCATTAAATGGGTAGAAACTCTGATTTCTACGGTACTAATGATCTCCTTTGTTTATGTGTTCGGACTTTTGATCTTTAACTACAGCGATGTTATTATTGCGCGGTGGGTTCATGCCGAGGGAACATGGGGTTTACCTTTCTTTGCTTTCATCATGGTCTTTATGGGTAACTACGCTGCTATCTTCCTTAGTGCAGCCGATTATTCCCGGGAATTAAAACCAGGATTTAGTGATGCGAAACG
The DNA here is from genome assembly GCA_012524045.1 of Peptococcaceae bacterium. Lineage (GTDB taxonomy): Bacteria > Bacillota > Desulfitobacteriia > Desulfitobacteriales > Syntrophobotulaceae > JAAYSI01. The sequence goes on from JAAYSI010000290.1 coordinate 11,041, forward strand.
CGGATTTCTTTATTTTGTTCCAATCGTAATTGCCTACGGGGCGGTAATTTGCATCGGGGCAATGCTGGCCTCAGCCACCGGTTATTCTAATCCGGTTAAAGCTTTAGCTATTGTTTTTAACAATGATTATGTCACAGTCTTTGTTTCGGCCTTTATTGTATTGGGTGCCATAGCGGTTAACATGGTCGCCAATATTGTTGCTCCAACTTATGTTATTCAGATGCTAACTAAAATTAAGTATAAGCCTGCAGTAGTGATAACCGGTATATTAGGGCTTTGTTCCTTCCCTTGGGTGTTGGTACAGGATTCTTCCGCTGAAGGCCTTGCTATGTTTATCCTCATTTACTCCGCTTTCCTAGGACCGATTGTAGCTATTCTCCTCGTGGAATACTATATCCTCAGGAGACAAAAAGTTAATATAGACGACTTATATCAAAAGGACGGTCATTTTTCCGGCTATAACCCGGCGGCTATTGCGGCCATGTGCATTGGCGCCGCTACTGCTTTTATACTAGTGGATCTTGCCTGGATTATCGGCTTTGTGGTAGGTGGAACATCTTATTATCTATTGACAAAACATGCTTTCAAAGATTCTAAATTTAAAAAAGGTACCATCTTTGAGAAATAGAGCCTTAAGCCGTATGCCTTATAGGATACGTGCCCTTTGATAAGGGAGGCTGTTGCCAAACGAAAAATAATTCGTCGAGCAACAGCCTTTTTACTTGTGTTGACTATTGAACCTTTTATGCAATAGAATATAGTTTTATATTTATTTGAAATAAGCCTTAAAATTTGGTAAACTAAATAGTGAAAAAAAGTATTAAATTTTGTCTTATTTTTGACAATTTTCTTAAGACTTAAAGTTTTATTAAAATTTAAGTCTTTTAAATTTAAGTCTTGAGTTTAATTCTAAAAGGCATTGGATGTTACATAAGATTATTATAAGGACAAGTATAGACATTTAAAACTAAAGATTTAATTATTGTCGATAGGACGATTTAAATAGCTTTAATCCAGGTGTGCGAGGGAGGTTGCTTAATGGTTGTTATGGAAAAAACCAACCCAACAAAAAGTTCTCCTTTTATTGTTTCGAATGACATGTTTGGTAAGGAATATTGGGAGGGCATAGTTCAATGCAAAGAACTATTCGTAAA
>JAAYSI010000291.1 GCA_012524045.1 Peptococcaceae bacterium
ATATTGAAGGCATTGTTAAGGAAAATCTTCTCAAGAGGGCCAAACGCATTCACGAAGTCTATATCGAACAGGTAAAAGAGAGTATGAAAGAGAAGGGGACTGCTAATCTGGCAGGTTGGGAGTCTCTGTCTGCCTTTAAGCGCTATTCTAATATATCCCAAGCGGATCATATTATAATCAAGCTTAAGTTATTGGGCTTTGATGTAAAAGGGGATGTTTTAGAGCAGGGTTTGGATGAAAACTTGATTAATCAGATAAAGGCTAAAATAAAAAGCCTAGGTCCGAAGGAAATCGCAGTTCTGTCGGAAATAGAACATATCCGCTGGAATAAGTACCATTACCTATATAACTGGGAGTATAGTCCGGTGCGCTGTGATGCCGAAAGAAAACACAATTGTTTAAAGCCGTTCGCCGAATTATCTGCTCACGATCAGAAAAAAGATTTTTCCGCGTATGAAAATCTTCCCGAAATTATTAAGGTTAAACAGAAGAGAGTTATCAACTGGAAGAGATTTAATAAGAGATTTAATAATAGAAAGGGAGTAGTAAGAGATGCTTTATTTTATAGGGGATAGTGCCAAAAGAACTAGATGGAACTCTTATAATGAAAACGGGGTGTTAAGGGCTAAAGAGGAAATAACCATTTTAGGCGCTATGGGTGTTGCGCAAAAAATGGGGCTGGAACCGGACGCTAGGACTTTAGTTTCTCTTGTAAGTTCCGATAGAGGCGGAATCTACGGCGTTCCGGCGCAGGAGAAGATCGCCGAATGGAGTGTTGACCAGGAACAGGTAGGGGCAGAGGATTTTGTGGTTATCTACGACTTGGACATTGCCCCGCGGCAACAGATTCCTTTGACCAACGGAACCACTATCGCTTGTCTTAAAGCAAGGAACTTACATCTGCTTAAAAATATAACTATAAAGGATACCGAAAACCCTGAAGTGATTCCTGTGGTCTCGATGAACGACCTGAGGACAAACGGCGCCACCGTAAGCAAGGCTTTGTCCTGGGAAAGGACGGCTACGGACTTCTTAAAAGATTTGCATTACGGCATAAGCAAAGAAATCCTGGACAGATATCCGTTTTTCATCGTACTTTTGGAAGCGGATGGGATGCTTGTTCGGCAGCAAGGCACTATAACCCTGTATTTTGCTCCTTCCAAAGCCGAAGGGGATTCGGGCTCTTTGGAGGATGAAGAACTTCGCAGCAAAATATGCGCTGAAATTATCAAGCAAATTGCAGCAAAGCAATATGATTTTTCCAAAGTTTTGCCTAATCAATTAGCAATACAAGAGTTGCCTCATTTAGATGAGTTGGAAAATCCTGAGGCCTGGAGCATCTTAAACGAGAATTATGGTCGGGATAGACTTGAGCTGATCGAAACAGCCAAGAGAATCGTTATCAATGGGGAAAAAGAGATTTTGAATGCCGTACCTTCTTGCAAGTATGGAGCATTGCTGACAGTTGACAGGATGGAAATTGAAAGTTATCGGGCCATAATCAATTTAATGAAGAAATACGCTCAAGATAAAGATAGTCGCCCTTTAAGCTTGGCTGTCTTTGGTTTTCCCGGTTCAGGGAAATCCTTTGGAATTAAACAGATTGCCAATACTTTGGGAGGTTTTGAGATTTTTGTCTATAACCTTTCCCAGTTTACGAGCTTAAGAGAACTGGAGGTAGCCTTCCAGGAGATTAGGGATGTCTCAATAAAAGGTGAAAGATTGCCTTTGGTGTTTTTTGATGAATTTGATTCCTCCTTTAACGGGGAACCCCTGGGATGGTTAAAGAGCTTTTTAGCTCCTATGCAAGACGGACTATTCATGGAAGATGGACGGGAAAGGCAGATTGGTCGTGCTGTATTTGTCTTTGCCGGTGGGACGTGCACTTCCTTCCAGAATTTTGTTAATCAGGATCAGAATCTGTTCAGGAAAGCCAAAGGCCCGGATTTTGTCAGTCGTTTGAAGGGATATCTAAACATTCAAGGGCCTAATCCGACTTCCAAAGAGGATAAAGTCTATATCATCCGCCGGGCTATGTTACTGCGCTCCTTGATTGCTCGGAATGCCAAACAGCTTATTGATAACGAGAAGCGGGTCAATATAGACGAAAATATTCTCTACGCCTTACTTACTACTGAGACCTATCGCCATGGAGCCCGCTCCCTGGAATTCTTCATCTCGATGAGTCCTCTATTAGGAGAGGAAAAATGGAACGCCAGTTTATTGCCGCCGCGATCCCAAATGGATATTCATGTTGATGCGGAAGAGTTCATGAGCAAGACTACTGTACTGGCCATGTGCAAAGAATTAGCGAAAATGTCCCATGAGATGTATGTGGAAGCAGAGTTGGCAAAGACACCCAATAAGGATTTACAGGCTGTCACCCATTGGGAAGACTTAAATGAAACATATAAAAAGAGTAATATTGCTCAAATCCAATTCCATGTCGAGAGATTTCACGATTTTAATATTGGTATTAGACAAAAGTCTTCTAATAGTAATGAATTTACTTTTAAGGATGAGGATTTATTAAAACTGGCAATAGCAGAGCATGAGCGTTGGTGCAAAGAGCGAATGGCTGATGGCTGGGTCTACGGAGAAAAAAGGGATAATGAAAAAAAGATTCACCCTAGCCTTATACCCTGGGAAGAGCTAAGTGAAGAAGAAAAGCAGAAGGATGTGGATGTAATCGAAAGAATTCCTATCCTGTTCGACCGTATAGGTTTAGAGCTTTATTATAAGTCATGAACTTTTGCATAGGTAGAAAATTAAATAAAATTAAATAGTTTTACACCAATAAAAAAAGTTTCCGGCAATCGGTAGCACCGCAAGGCCGGAAACCTTTTTTCACTTTTTAATGAACCCTTAATCTACTTTACTTTTTGCCACTTTGTGTCAAAGTTATAATACCATTCGCCGGCGGCAGATTCTTCCGTAAGACATTCTCTAATTTGGAGGGATCTGCGGGTGCATTTTTGCGCCAGTTTGTTGTTTACCGCTTCGCTCTCATCGGCAAGCTGTTCATAAAGTTCGCCTAGAATCATCAAGATCTCTGTTTTGTTCCATTTTCTGATTTCATTTTCCAGTACTTCAAATGCTTCCTGGTAAGCCTTAAGCGCTTCAGCGATTTTTCCGTCGTCCTTGTATTCGGCGGCCCCATCCAATAGACCTTTAAGAAGATTACCGGTGAGAGCGAAGTATCTTCCATCGTCAGCAATCCTCTGCAGTAATTCTTTGAGGCTACTTGCTTTATTCAGAAATTCTGTCATCGTCTCATCTTTTCCCCATTCTTTACAGAACTCAGCGGCTCTTTCATAATAAGAAATTAACTCAGGAAAGGGTCCGTTGTTCCACATTTCCTTTGCTTGGAGTTCAGCGAGAGCAATAGCTTTGCGGTAGTATTCCAAAGCCTGGTCATATTTGCCGCATTCTTTGTACACATCGGCAATACGGTTATAAATTTCTTCATAGCGCTCAGCGCCCGGCCCCCAAGAATCGTATATTTCCAGGGTTTTTTGGTAATAAGCCAAAGCTTCGTCATACATTTTACATAATTCGTAAAGAGAGGCAATTTGGTGGGGAAGTAGGCGCAAATATTCTATGCTCTCTGCAGAGCCGTACTTTTTCGCCATATACTCGGCATTTTGCAAGGCCTGTTCCCTTATGGCCGCCAACACCTTCAGTTCGTCAGTTGAAGAGTTGAAATAACTGTATAAATAGTAACAGATTATGTTATATAACCGAGAGATTGCAACTTTTAAATACCGCCCATAGTATTCCTTCAATGGCCAAGCGGACGAATCCAGTTCAATAGCCTCTTTAAGCACACCGATAAGCCACTGGCCTTTATCATTCAGGCAAATGTCATGCAGCCCTTTGGCCGTAGAATTGGCATATAGGTCCAACAGTAATTCGTTGCTGTACCTGCCCAGGCGCATGAGAAAATGCTGTTTTTTGTCGCACTTCCAGGCAAACCAGGCGTATTCGTCCAGATGAACCGGGTCCCGGTCCGGAAGGGCCTCCAGCAAGGCGAAAATCTCTTTTTGAAGTTGCTTTAGCTCTTGTTCGCTTAGGTTTTTCGATAGACCCAAGCGGAAATCTTCATAGGTAAAATCATAGCGTCCGTCATTTCGTTCGAAGAAATAGGGCCTCATGTATTTCTTCAGGCGATAAAAATCCACCAGACTGAATTCCGCTTTATATTCCTCATTGCGCTTTTTATAGATATTTACCAAATCATTTTGTCTCAGACCGCGTCGGGTTACGGCAATCAGCCGCAGCACTTCCTGGCAGAGCTCTTTATTTATCCGGTTTGCCGCTTCCTCCATAAGCATCGCGGCCACACCGCCAATATCGTCAGGAGCCTCTTCAATCAGGCGAAGCATATATTCCGTTTGTCCTTCTATACCATCCCCAAGGCGAACTATTTCCTTAAAATCGTCACTGTCAAACATAAGCAGGCGATGATACATCATGGACAGGTAAAGGGGATAAGGCGATTCTTTCTTCGAAAGCAATTTATTTTTTACTTCTAATGGCAATTCCTTGTGGTATAGGGACTCTAGCTTAGCCAGAACTAGTTCTTTTTCCTTTGGGTCAAGAACATCCAGTTCATAGACGTTATATTTGATTTTATTATTTAATTTTGCTGAAGTTGCGAAATCATCCGCACAGGCCAAAACAAATACTACATTCTGCGGCAGTCTTGCCAGTAACCGTTTAATAAAGAATTGGAAATCATGATAATAGGGGAGCGTATCAGCATCGTCAACGAAAACTACAATCGGCTCGGCCAACTTTTGGCTGCAAGCGGCAAAGAGATCAGCCAGGTATTCTATCCACTTGGCCACAGGAAGCTCGCTTCGGTCAGGCTTAAAGCTTTTTTCATCTTTAGGAGGTAAGTCTAATAAATTCTCAAGAAAATAGGCAATTTGCCTAAACACATCCAAATAATTCGAAGTGTTTTTGCTAAGACCGCAAACGATTGGTAGGACATGAGCGTTACGTTCTTGCGCGTCCGCAGCTAACTTAGCCATCAGTGTGCTTTTGCCGAACCCGTATTTTCCCTTTAGCACTATAAGGTTGGAAGAACCGGAGAAAATTTCCCTTGTTATATCCTCACCCAGTTGGGAGCGGGCCGCAAAGCGCTTAAGCATTTCTTTGAAAAAAAAGAATTCAGCTTCTTTAAGGGCCTTTTTTTGCCAGGGAAGCGGTTTTTTCTCCCCAAAGTCCTTTTTAGTTAGCTCCTTTAGATCGGTGAGTATCAGCTCTTTAAGTTCAGCCAGACCGGTAACACAGCTTTTCTCTTCATCCCATTCTACAGAATAGAACTTAATATGGCCGCCACTTTTAATAATTTTAGATTTAAGTGCCTCCAATTTGCGTTTGGCTTCTTCCCCTTCACTGCAGTACAAAGACCTATACTCGGGGCTTAGTTTTTCAACTGGTATGGGTTTGCGAAAATAAAATAAGCAATGGTCAATTAGACCTTTTTCGGCCAAGGCTCCATATTCAATTTCCAAAGCGGTAACGCTTTTTTCCAATTCAGCCAGGTAAGAAAATTCCGGCGCTTTCTGTTTCACTGCATTTTCAATCAGTTTTTTATCCGGAATCCAACCGTAACGCTCTCCCAAGAAGACAATTAAGTAGGGCTTGGAATTGTCGATTTCATCTAAGCAAACGGAAAGAATTTTATGGGCGCTTTGGTCGTCTTCCATTGAATGAGTATCGATGCCCCAGCGCAAATCAATTAACGTTAGTTCTTCGCCGAAATCACGAGCAAACTCCTCTATTTCGGGAAATACATCCAATTGGAGCATGTCTCTCTCTGCATGCATATCCTTGAAAGTACTGGAAACAAAAATTTTCACGCCTTTTCCTCCTCATCATTACTTTGTTGATTTTTATGTAGTTTTTTGAGACCATTCTCTGAGCACACCTTTCTTTTTTCTTTCTCTTTTGGCAAAATCCTTTAGTTTTAAAGGATTTTTTGTCTTATATTCTTTATTTATTACAATTTTGCTTTTTCAGTCGACGACTATGGAAGTGTTTTCAAATACAATAATTGATATTTATTATTTATTAACAGTTGTTATTTATTTTAAAATTATTGACATCAATACCCTACTGAGGGATAATCTAAGAAATATTGCCTTCCTTATCTAGAGAGCGCCTTGTGATCTCTATTTATGGGCTATTTTAATCTTGTTACAGAATATCTTGTGCTTTAATAAAGAGGAGGAGAGGGTTTGAAGTTTATTTCATGGAATATTGATTCTTTAAATTCAGCATTAACCGGTGTTTCGGCACGAGCTGTACTAAGTCGTGAAGTATTAAATTCTCTTATAGAAAAAAATCCTGAAGTTATTGCCTTACAGGAAACGAAGCTACCAAGCGATGGACCTACTAAAAAGCAATTAGAAATATTGAATGATATGTTTCCAGAATACGAAATTGTATGGAATAGTTCAGTAGAACCGGCCCGTAAGGGTTATGCCGGTACCATGTTTTTATATAAGAATTGTTTAAAGCCAACGGTAAGCTTTCCGAAAATCGGAGCACCCGACACTATGGATTTTGAAGGAAGAATTATCACATTGGAGTTTGCTAATTTCTATTTAACACAGGTATATACCCCCAATGCAGGTGAAGGCTTAAGTCGTTTAAAGGAACGACAAATTTGGGATGTTAAATACGCTGACTACCTGGAAAAGCTGGATAAAGAAAAGTATGTTGTTGCCACCGGAGATTTTAATGTGGCCCATAGAGAGATTGATTTAGCTCATCCAGACCGCAATCGTAATACAGCCGGCTTTACTGACGAGGAGCGTGAAGGTTTTACAAACCTTCTGAATAAAGGCTTCACAGATACATTTCGTTATTTGCACGGAGATGTAACCGGGGTGTATTCCTGGTGGGCTCAGCGTGCTAGAACAAGTAAAATTAATAATTCCGGCTGGAGAATTGATTATTGGCTGGTGAGTAATAGGATTGCAGATAGGGTGCTAAGATCTGAAATGATTGATTCGGGACCAAGACAAGATCACACGCCTATATTGCTGGAAATTGACTTACAGGTATAAAGTATAACCAGGGAAGGTCCCTGTAGTATGGAAATATTGATATGACTATATTTGAAAAAATCGAACAAGAAATAATGGCAGACACTATGAATGAACACTATACTAGAAAGGGAATTTTGCCCTTATTCAAAGCGTCTAAAGATGCTCGTATTGTCATAGTTGGGCAAGCACCGGGACGGAAGGCCCAAGAAACCCATTTGATTTGGAATGACTTAAGTGGTGACCGTCTGCGCGAATGGATGGGAATAGCACGAGAAGAATTCTATGAAACTGACCGTATTGCTCATTTGCCTATGGATTTTTATTACCCGGGTAAAGCTAAACAAGGGGATTTACCACCTCGAAAAGGATTCGCTGAAAAATGGCATCCGTTGTTATTAGAAAGAATGCCCAAGATAGAAACGATGATTCTCATTGGCAATCACGCTCAAAAATACTATCTTGGTAAAAGAAGAGAGAAAAACTTAACGGAAACCGTAAGAAATTTTAAAAATTATCTGCCAAGGTATTTACCTTTGGTTCATCCCTCACCACTAAACATGGGGTGGTTTAAACGAAACCCCTGGTATGGGAGTGAAGTTTTGTCGGTTTTGAAAGAAATAGTGAGAAACGTTTTAAGTAACAAAGAAAATAAATTATAGTCGATGGTAGTCAAGCAAGTTATCATGAAAGCTATTATCCTATCTTTTTACAATCGCTAAAACAGCTGGGGGGAATGCTGATTCTTCTCATACGGTACGGTTCTCGCATCCCAAATGCGGAGCACTAGGAATACGGATTGCTGGCTCATTTGAAGCCCGCCCGATTCCACCGGTATCCGCCCTTAATAAGAAATTTATTATGCGGGGGCAAAATGTTTCAAATATAGAAGCTTGATTAAATGGCCATCACTATTATATAAGCGATGTTTTTTTTTCTTCTTTTTAAAAATTTCTTTTAAACTTAAGACATAGAATACTTTAGCACGAAAAGAGGTAGGAAGAAGCAAAACAATAATTTTCGTAATTCCGGCCGGAGTCGAGATGCAGTAAGATTAAAAAACACGTTATTATAGGAACAATATGCAATGTGGAGATAAGGAGCAATCCTCTGACGAACTCTGCAGTTCGCCTAGCGTTTGCTCTTTTTTGTTGTTTGCAGGAAATAAAAGACATGTCTATAATATGTTTAATATTCCTTCAATTCATTTTTGTGGCTTGTATAGTGGATTTCAAAAGAAGAATTGTTGGAAGCCTGGACAGGCTAGCGTGAGAGATGTTCGGAGAGTGGGATTATGACAATTAGTTATTCCGTGAAAAAGACATGAAGTATAAAAATATAACATATGCCAAATTTTTAGAACGCCCAAATCGCTTTGTAGCATATGTGGAGCTTGATGGCAAGGTCGAAAAAGTCCATGTAAAAAATACTGGACGCTGCCAAGAACTGCTGCTGCCCGGTAGTGAGGTAGTACTTGTAAAATCAGATAATCCCGCAAGGAAAACCCAATACGACCTGATAGCTGTATATAAAAATGGACTTGGTTGGGTCAACATTGACAGCCAGGCACCGAATCAAGCAGTGAAGGAATGGCTGAACAATTCACCGGCACTGTTTAAAAACATCACCTTGCTCAAACCGGAATATACCTATGGAAAATTCCGCATGGATTTCTATCTGGAATGTGGCACCCGCAAGATTCTCATGGAGGTCAAAGGTTGCACTTTGGAAATAGACGGTATCGGCTATTTCCCCGACGCACCTACTGAGCGTGGGGTAAGGCATTTGTACGAGCTTGCTGAAGCGGCAAAAAAGGGATTTGA
>JAAYSI010000292.1 GCA_012524045.1 Peptococcaceae bacterium
AAGTAATTTGAAAAAATGTGTATTCGTTATATATTTTAGCTCTATTCTCTCGGAAATCAAGCTAAGTGAGATATCCGACTTAGCGAAAGGAGAATGAAAAGTGAAAAATTTTACTATTTCCGAAGTGATAGACTCCTTTGGGGTAAATAAATTTACCTGGAAAGTATTTTTCTTTCTAGGTTTTGCAATGGTCTTTGACGGCTATGACTATATGATTGTTTCCTATACCATGCCCCAAATTAAAGCTGAATGGGGCTTAACCGCCGTCCAGACCGGCAGTTTGTCCTCTTGGAGCTTGTTTGGATTAATTCTCGGCGGCGCCATTGCCGGTATCCTTTCAGATAAATTTGGCCGTAAGAAGACTTTAACCTTTTCTATCGCTACTTATGCCCTACTGACAATACCCATCTATTTTGCTCCCAGTTTCGCTTTCTTTGCTGTATTCCGTGTTTTAGCCGGAGTTGGCCTTGGGGCTTGTATCCCGGTTGTGACCACTATTTTTTCCGAGTCCACTCCCACAAATAGGCGGGCTCTATTTATAACCTTCGGTATGGCCTGGATGATTGTCGGCTGGGTTACCGCCGGACTTGTAGCTACTGCTATCGTGCCGGTTTTTGGTTGGCGGCTTTGTTACCTGATTGGTGGTATACCTTTCTTATATGCTTGTCTCTTATTCTTCAAAATGCACGAAACGGCGTATTGGTTCGCCAATAAGGGCAGGAACCAAGAAGCATGTGAAATTTTAGCTCATATTGAAAAAACGGCTACCGGCAAAGTTACGGAACGTGATCCTAATGCTCTGGTTATTCCGCCCAAAGCTAAAGTTGTCGGGCCAAAAGCGCTGTTCACCAAAGAATACCGCACTATAACAGCAGGTGTTTGGATTACTTACTTCTGTGGTTGCTTCACTGTCTACGGGATTAATGCTTGGTTGCCATCCCTTATGTTGGAAAAGGGCTTTACCTTAAGCTCCGCTTACGGTTTAGCCATAGCGCAAAACGGAGCTGCAGTTATCGCTAACTGTTCAACCGGTTTTGTTGCCGAAATAATAGGACGACGCAAGAACCTGATCATGAGCTACATTGTTGCTGCCGGTGCGGTAGTGCTGGTGGCTATTGCCCCGACTCATTTTGCCATACTGCTGTTTACCAACATCTTCATGGGCTTTGCGATCAACTACGCAATAACTGCTGTCCAACCGTTAATGGCTGAGGGGTATCCGACCGAATTCCGCAATACCGGCGTATCCTGGTGTCAGGCTTTCGGGCGGCTCGGAGGGGCTTTAGCGCCGATTGTCGCTGGGGCAGTAATAGGAATGGGCCTTGGCTTCACAATGTCCTTCCTATTTTATATTATCCCTTGCATTATCGGAGCTATTGCAGCCTTCCTGTTTGTTAAGAGAGAAACTAAGGGTAAATCTTTGGACCAACTTGCCGAAGAACAAAGCAAAGTTACAGCCTAAACCTGATTTGACTTGACAAAATACGGGGAGGAGAATTGAACCTCGAGTCCCCGTGTTTTCCCTATTTAATTATAAGTTTACCTTTAGATTATAATTCCTAGAATAAACAGAATAAGAAAAACTACAATAAGTACGCTGGCAGTCCAACCATAACTAAAATCATAGGCCAGCATTTTAATATCCCCTTTCTCCCAGATAATTCCTTGATAAAAACTTTTTGCTTTCAAGCGCTTGTACTCTTAAGCGCTTTTTTGATTTGTAAGCATTTCAGTATAGCTTATGAAGCAAAAAACTGAAGAGTGAGTTGTGCTTTTTTCTTATTCTTCTTATAATAGAAAAATAGGAGGATAAAAAGGGGATTAAGATGGTTGTAAGAAGCAATTATTCTTTTTTGGAAAAAGAACTAAAATTATGTAGGGCCCAACTTTTGCGACTCGAGGCTATTGTTGAGGCTTCATTAGATGCTATCTATGCGATAGATACCGAGGGGATAATCTTAAGCTGGAACAAAGCCGCCGAGCAGATTTTTGGTTTTAGCAAGGAGGAAATAATCGGGCAATCCATAAAGGTTTTAGCTTTTTCCGAACAAGAAGAAGAGATCGACTATCTCATTAATGTCATTAAACAAGGCAGAGCCTATAGCTATGAAACCGTTCGCCAGAAAAAAGATGGGCAGTTGGTCGCAGTTTTCATAACCCTTGCTCCGATGAAAGACAGTACCGGAAAAGTCATCGGTTCTTCCGCTGTAGCGCGGGATGTGACGGAGCACAGAAAGCTAGAAAAAGAAATTGCCCAACTGGACAAGCTTAATACCATTGTGGAACTGGCTTCGGTCATTAGCCATGAAGTGCGCAACCCCATGACCACAGTAAGAGGATTTTTGCAGCATCTCTACAACAAGATCGAGGACGCAAAATTCCGAGAATATTTTGATCTAATGATAGAGGAGATCGATCGGACCAATTCTATCCTGCAAGGTTTCAACTCAGTCGCCCAAAATAAAGGGAACGATAGAAGCAGATGTAATCTCGGTGAAGTCATCAAGACTTTAGCCCCGCTTCTCGAAACTGATGCAGTGTCCCAAGGAAAAACCATTAAACTTGATTTAAAAGATACTCCGGATATCCTAGCCAATGGCAATGAAATCAGGCAAATAATCCTCAACCTGACCCGAAATGCTTTAGAAGCGATGAAGCCTGGTGGTTGTGTAACTATCAGGACTTATCAAAAGGAAGATAAGGTAGTGTTGGAAGTTCAGGACCAAGGTAAAGGGATAAAGCCCGAATACTTGGAAAAACTGGGCTCCCCATTTTTTAGCACCAAAGAAAGCGGAACAGGCCTAGGACTGTATGTCTGCTATGAGATAGCTCAAAGACATGATGCCAAGATCGGCTGCCAAACCGCAGACACAGGCACTACCTTCATGGTTGAATTTGAAAGTCTTGCTTAAAAATTGAATAAACTCCTTGCTAGTACATTTGCGTGTTCCTTGGAGCTCGCATTTTTTTTTATGGACCCTTAGATAAAAGAAGGAGCTATTGCACCAACCCACTAAGTACGTTTATTGGAGTAGGTTTATTGGGCAATAACTCCGACTTTTAATTATCCATTACCCTACAGCTTTACCGCATTCTCGGCAGTGATTAAGCCAAAGGTTAAAGCTGTGCATAGGCCCCCGGTATAGCCTCCAAATCTATTGACATAAAGTCCTGTTAGGTTACCGGACATTAAATCCCCCGTAGCATATAAACCCTTGATAGGTTTGCCGTCGGTATCCAAGACTTCTCCTTTAGTGTTGACCCTAGGCCCGCCTTGGGTGTAGGGAGTTCCGGGAAGTATGGGGATGGCGTAATAGGGAGCAGTATCTATTTTATTTATCAAATTTGTTTTAGGTACAGGCAGTCTATCTGTAGCATTCTGATCGACAGCACGGTTGAATTCAGCTACCGTATCAATTAGGCGTTTGCTTATACCTGTTTTCTCTGCGATTTCTCCCAGTGTATCTGCCGCGACCACATAGCCGCCTAAGCCAATCATTTCGTCAATCAGCGGCTAATTACATTATTTTCATATATCTTGCTATCAAAGAGTACTACACCCCGGGTATTCATCGAAACTTTCTTTACTAATTCGTGGGCGATAACATGCCTGTCCCCTGATTCATCACAAAAACGATTGCCAAACTCATCTACGACAATTCCGTTTGTAGCGGCAGCATAGGGGAAAGAAAAAGTCATTAGAGCCTCAAACCATTTAATGGCTTCATGAGCTCTTTCACAGTAGACATCTCTCATCTCCGGAGAAATAGTCCCGCTTGTGGCTTCATCAAATTTACGTTTTAATTCATCGATAGGATAATGTGGGTTTGTCAAGGCGACATGGATACTCTGTCCGGATAAGGGGAAGTTACCACCGACCCAATCACCTGTTGGATCCTTATCAATAGTTATTACCTTTGCATCGAGTTCGGCTGCTCGTAAAGAAGCAGTCAAACCTCCTAGACCCATACCAACTACAACAACATCTGCCTCATGGTCAAAATTATTGGTAGCTGTTGATGCAGAAGCTTGTGTTGAGCCTTGGCAGCCGGTTATAACACCGGCACCCGTTACCACTGCAGCACCTATAGCTGCCTTCTTAAGAAAATCCCTTCTGTTCAATTCCGGCATACTTTTCTCTCTCCTTTAAATTTTTTAATGAAACGAAAGAGCGCAGAGTGAAATTCTCAAAAGACAAAAGAATATGAGAACTTTCACAAGATATGTCGAAATGTGACCCTGACAAACCTCCTTTCAAATTGGATTTGTAAAAATGGTTTGGGTAAAGTGTGTAAAGAATGTAATTTAGAATAAAAGCACAAATATGTAAATATTACCATAAAAGAAAGGTACTGTAAATTAGTAAAAATCATTTAAAATAATAAAAAAAACAAAGTTTTTTGACAAATTAACACAAATACTAGTAAAAATAGTGCTAAAGACCTATATAAATATGACATTTTTTGCTTTATGCTTTATCTATGTTATAAAATTGGGTTCGGTCTATATAATTTTAAAGGAGCGATTTTGAAATGAGTGAAAACGGAGTCTACATAGCTAAGGGTTGTCAAATAACCGGTGAAATCAAATCAGCGACTAATGTGACAATAGACGGCCAACTGGAAGGGAGTATAATTTGCGATGGCGATTTAGTCGTCGGTGAGAGCGGTAAAGTCAAATCAGACATAGAAGCTCAGAATGTCTATATTAAAGGTGAGGTTCACGGAAAGATTATCGCCAGAAATCTGTTGGAAGTAAGCCCAAGCGGTAGCGTATTTGGTGACATTACTACTAACTTATTGAAATTTGATCAAGGAGCAAGATTCATTGGATCCAGTTCTCACTCCAATGAAAATACGACTGAATCCGACCCACCCCAAGATAAGGGCAAAGACTCCGAGCCCAATGGCCCAAAACTTTCCCTTAAACCGATCATCTATAATAGATTGGCCAAATAAATAAGGGATATTTTCCTTGAAAAACTGCTTAACCCGTGATAGCCTGGTAATAGATTTAATTTAGGGAATTTTCTAAAAAGGAGGCTTAAGATCCGTATGGAAAACAGATTCTTTTTGGTCAAAGACTATACGTCCGATCCTCCCGCCAAAGCCACTAAACACGTTCTCTATCAGAACGAGCGGACAAACGGTGTAATTTGGGTAATTCCCCCGGGCGAAGAGTTACCTGCGCACTATCATCCCGAGACGGATGATGTCTGGATTATTTTGCAGGGCAAAGGTGAATACTACTTAGGTCAAGGCCGGACGCGGACCATTGAAGCCGGTATGGTTATACCCGCCGAAAAGGGAGAAATTCACGGGGTGAAAAATACCGGTTCGGACTTATTTGTTTTCGCTGCTGTTTCTGCTCCGATGCCTGCGGTCATGATTAGAGAGGATGGGGGCAATTAGGGCAAGGCCAAACCTTGAGCAAGTTCTTCCACCGTTTTTAGGCAAAACTCGATTCGCTCTAAATCAGCGGCATTTA
>JAAYSI010000293.1 GCA_012524045.1 Peptococcaceae bacterium
ATTAAGTCCCTGGGGGACTTTTTGACCAACCAACATGGTATAGCCGGAGCCACTATCCTTGGAGATGGAAAGGTAACATTGATTCTTGACATTGGAACCCTAATTCAAGATACTTTAGTGGCCAGATAAATATCTAGATTTAAGATAAATACTGGGTTTGGAAGAAAGGGGTAAACTTATGGCAGAAGAGCAATTAGTAACGTTTTCTTTAGGGCAGGAAGAATTCGGTGTGGATATTATGAAAGTACAGGAAATTATTCATATCCCTCCTATCACCAGAGTGCCGAAAGCTCCGGATTATGTCGAAGGTGTGATTAATCTACGCGGTAATATTATTCCGGTGGTTAATCTAAGAAAACGTTTTGGTATGGCTACAGAGCAAGATACAGAACTGAGCAGGATAGTTGTACTACAATTTGACGGTAAAGTTTTTGGTGTAAGAGTGGATGCTGTGACCGAAGTATTGCGCTTAGACAGCCAAGCTATAGAACCGCCTCCGCCGGTAGCCTTAGGGTTGGATTCGCACTTTATCCGGGGCGTCGGCAAAATAGGGGAAAGACTGCTAATTCTTCTGAATATTGACCGCATAATGGTCGGAGACGAAGAAAATGACCAAATCGCTTAAAGCTATCCGAGTACTGGTTGTCGATGATTCACCGTTCATCAGAATGTCTTTGACTAAGATACTCAACAGCTATCCTGAGATCGAAGTTGTGGATACGGCTCGGGACGGAAAAGAGGGCATTTTAAAGTTACAGGCATTAAAGCCGGATGTTGTAACTATGGATGTGGAAATGCCGGTGATGAACGGCTTGCAGGCCCTTGAGGAGATTATGCGTTGGCAGCCGACGCCGGTTATAGTCTTAAGTGCCGTAACAACGGAAGGGGCCAAGCTTTCCATGAAGGCTTTGGAGCTAGGGGCAGCTGAAGTTGTAGCCAAGCCTTCCGGACGGCGTGGGGATAACCTGGAAACCTTAGCCGAAGATCTCTTGTTGAAAATTAAGAGTGTGGCAGGGATTGACCCGCTAAGGCTAAAACACAGGGCGGCCGAGCCTGTAAAAGTTTCCCGGCCTACCCAATATACGCCAACTATTCCTTCTACGAACCGCAGGCTCCCGCAGCAAAGGATTGAAGTTGTGGCCATAGGGACATCGACCGGTGGGCCCAATGCGCTGCAAAATGTGCTGACTAAGCTACCTAAGAATTTCCCGGTACCGATCCTGGTAGCTCAACATATGCCGGTAGGCTTTACCGCTTCCCTAGCCAATAGACTGGACGGTCTCTGCCAAATAAATGTTAAAGAAGTTGAAGACGGGGAAGTTTTAAAAGCGGGTACTGCTTATGTAGGGGTTGCCGGCAAGCAATTTAGCCTAACTCGAAAAGGAAGTTTACTAGCTGCCCGGGTTAGTGATGAAAGTCTAATAGCTACTTTTTACAGACCTTCTGTTGATATTATGTTTATGTCTTTAGCCGAGCAAGTGGGAGCCGGGGTTCTGGCCGTAGTAATGACCGGAATGGGAAGTGACGGCTTACTCGGCACGAAAAAACTCAAGGCCAAAGGAGCCTTTGCTATTGCCGAATCCGAGCAGACTTGTATCGTTTACGGTATGCCTAAATCCATTGTGGAAGCCGGTTTAGCTGACAGGGTAGAAACCCTGCCCAATATAGCTAAGGTGATTATGGAGTGTGTAGAGAGGAGGTAGATTATGGGTCTTTTCACCGGCATCAATATCAGTGCTTCAGCACTGACTGCCCAAAAGCTAAGACTAGATTTGATCTCCAATAATATTGCAAATATCAATACTACCCATACAGGCCAGACGACGCCGGCGGGGAATCCGATTCCTTACCGTCGGGAGGTTGCAGTTTTTGCTTCCCGCCCGGCCACGAATAGTTTTTCGTCCTATTTAAACAGGGCCGAACAAAACTTAAACAGTGTGGGAGTCCAAGTGGCAAGGGTTGCTGAGGATAACGCTCCTTTTAGACTGGAGTACGACCCGGATAACCCCGCTGCAGCTCAGGTGGCCGAACCTGGTGTTCCAGTCGGCTATGTACGTTATCCGAATGTAAATTTGGTTAAAGAAATGGTCGACTTAGTTTCAGCTTCTAGATCGTATGAAGCCAATGTCACTGTGTTAAACACCAGCAAAGCAATAGCCACTAAGGCTCTAGAAATAGGAAAGGGGTAAGCTAAATGAGTAATCCAATTAATCCGATTACTCCGTTAAAACCTATCTCGCTTCAAGAAAACAAAAAAATTGGGTTAGAGACTGTAGGTTTTGATCAGGAACAAAACTTTTCCGCTTTATTAAAACAAGCGTTGAACAAACTGGATGAATCCCAAGCGGAAGCAGCTCAGGCCACTGTTGATTTAGTAACCGGGCAGGCCGAAGATTTTCATACCCCGGTTATAGCTATGGAAAAGGCCAGTTTAACTTTAGGTTTGGCCGTAACTGTTCGCAATAAGGTCTTGGAAGCTTACCACGAGATTATGCGGATGCAGATATAATTTATTGAGGGGGAGACTTTAGTTGGATTTCTCTATAAAGAATATACTAAACTCCATACTTGAATTTTGGAAAAAACTCACTACTGCTCAAAAAGTAGTTTTGCTTGTGGCTCCCCTCATTGTTGCCATAGCACTTTTTTCGCTTATTTTCTGGGCTAGCCGACCGGAGTATGTGGCCTTATTCAATAGACTCAACGTGACCGAAGCTGGACAGATCACCGCGAAATTACAGGAACTAAATTACCCCTATAAACTAGCGGAAGGTGGAACGACCATCCTTGTCCCTCAAAAGGATGTCGCCGAAGTAAGACTCCAGCTGGCCAATGCGGGCTTGCCTAAGGAGAGTACTTTTAGTTTTGAGAATTTAGACCAAATAAGACTTGGGGAAACGGATGCTGATCGCAAATTAAGATTTGTTTTAGGATTGCAGAATGAGCTTGAAAAAACGATTAAAACTTTGGATGGAGTGGACTATGCCCGAGTTCATATCGTGATGCCCGAAGAATCCTTGTTTTTGGAAGAGCAAAAACAGGCGACCGCTGCCGTTACCGTTAAGACAACTTACGGTACGGCCCTGAATGAAGATCAAGTTCGGGCCATAGCTAACCTTTTAGCTTATTCGGTTGAGGGACTTACCACTGAAAATGTTAGCATTGTGGATACCAATGGCAATGTCCTTTCCGACTTTTTAAGCGCAAATAATACGCCGCATAAATTGACGGCAAACCAAATTCAAGTCCAGCAGGCTGTGGAGACCAACATTCAAAAATCGGTTCAGTCTATGTTAGATAAAGTATTTGGCTCCGGCAGCACTGTGGTCCGAGCCAATGCTAAAATAAACTTTGATCAAAGGACGATAACCAGTCAGATTAGCGAAAACGGGGCTCTGGTCAGCCGACAGGAAACTGCGGAGTCCAGTACCAATGAAGTCGCTCCAGGTGGCGTAGTGGGTGTGGATCCTAATACTTATGATGGTATTACAGGTTACCCGGTTGCTGGAGCCGGTGCAACCAACTCTTCTTCGGAAAGATCCAGTATTACTGAAAACTACCAACCAAGTGTGGTCCAGGAAGAGACCGTAGTTAGCCCCGGGCAGATTGAGAGATTAACCATTTCTGTTATGGCTGATGCGGACA
>JAAYSI010000294.1 GCA_012524045.1 Peptococcaceae bacterium
CGAGCATTTGTTCTTCCGGTACTTCCCAGGCATCGGCCTCAACCATCATTATAGCATCCTTGGTACCGGCCACAGTTAAATTCATTTTAGTAAGTGCAGATTGTTCAACAGTAGGATTTATAACATATTCTCCATCTACCAGACCTACAATAACAGCGGCAATTGGCCCTTCAAACGGAATATCCGAAATGGTTAAAGCCGCAGAAGCAGCATTAATTGCCGTTACATCCGGCGGACAATCTTGATCCACTGACATTATCATCGCAACAACATGAGTATCGTTCCGATAACCGTCAGGAAACAAAGGCCTTATCGGTCTGTCAATTAGTCTTGCCGTCAAAGTAGCTTTCTCACTGGGGCGACCTTCACGTTTAATAAAACCCCCTGGAATTTTTCCGACAGCATAGTATCGCTCTTCCACATCAACTGTTAACGGGAAGAAATCAATACCTTCGCGCGGCTCGGAACTACTAGTAGCAAAAGCGGTAACTACCGTATCACCATACTTTAAAAATATTGAACCACCGGCTTGGCGGCCAATTATTCCTGTTTCAAATGATAAGGTCCTACCTCCCACTTGTAAAGAACGTACTAAAGCTTCCTGAGTCACAATGTAACCTCCTTATTTAAGACTTCTCTAATTTTATTTTTGTTATCTGATTTTTGCTCCGATTATTTTCAAACTTCGGTTTCCCTTAACAGCAACCGGAATATTTTAACCGGCATTTATTAAAGGTAATATAGCAATCTGTCAAATATTCTACATATGTTTTATTATTTCCTGCAGATATACAAATAAGTCAATACTGAGCGAATTTATTAAAATTAAAACATATATGTAACAAGGACATATATGTAACAAGGAGCGAATAACCCTCGCTCCTTATTTCCGTGTATTTTATTTTTGAAAATATGCTAGCGACGCAAACCAAGTTCATTAATAACTTTCCGATAGCGATTAATGTCCGTTTTCTTAAGATAATTGAGCATTGCACGCCTTTGCCCAACTAATTTCAATAAACCACGTCGAGAGTGAAAATCTTTTTTGTGAGTTTTGAAATGTTCAGTTAGTTCGTTAATACGTGCTGTCAGGATCGCAATTTGTACTTCGGGTGAACCGGTGTCACCTTCATGTTGCTGAAACTTAGCAATAATCTCTTTCTTTTTTTCCGGTTTAAGCATTTTGAAATGCACCTCCATATTTTTTAAAAGCCAGCTGCCAAGTATAACGTTGGAGAATCGTTCAACCTAGTCAGCGGTTGCTTTAGTTATACCTTGGTAATTTTAACTCAAAAAATATTATTTGTAAAGTTTAGTAATCAATTAAGTCCGTTTAACTGAATAATAGCGAAACTATGTCAAAATTATTTATCTAGAATATTTTACTTTGTGGGTGTTTAAATACTTTCTTAATCTCTACTTATTAATATGGAAGAAACTATATCTTTTGTTTTTTCACGGTCTTCGTTTAATTGATTAATTATCTCCTTACTACTTCTAAATTTTTTCTCAGAGCGTATTCGCGCGTGAATATCTATTACCAAATCAAAATTATAGAGATCCCCGCTAAAATCCAGAAAAAATACCTCAACTGTCCTTATAGAACCCGAAGTAAAAGTAGGGCGAGTTCCAATATTCATCATTCCAGCATATATTTTATTTCCAATCTTCGAAGTTACAGCATATACTCCATTTTTAGGAACTAATAAATCTTCATCAATTTGTAAGTTGGCAGTAGGAAAGCCGATTGTTCTACCCCTAGCATCACCATGAATCACTCTTCCTGTGATTTGAGGAGCCCGGCCAAGCATTTCTTTAGCTGCTTGAATATTTCCTTCCAACAAAAACTTTCTGATAGCCGTCGAGGAAATAATTTTATCGCCTATTCTTTGGGCCTGAATTATACTTACGCCAAAACCATATTCTTGCCCGTAGAGTTCTAAATCCTGCGGAGTCCCACGACCCTGAGCTCCAAAAGAATAGTTAAATCCAACCACAATGTGAACCACACCTATTTTTTTTAGTAATTGTTCAACAAACGCTCGGGGTGCAGTAGCAGCTAATTCAGGAGTAAAAGGTACAAGAAATACTCTATCCACATGCATTTTTTCGAAAAGCTGTAATCTTTCTCCCTTGGCGGTTAACAAATTTAATTTGCGTTCCGGGCAAAGTATTTTAAGGGGATGAGGATCAAAAAGCAGTACCGAAAACTTAACATTTAAAGCTTTTGCCTTTTCTAGGGCATGTTTTAAAAGTTCCTGATGTCCAAGATGGACCCCGTCGAAATTGCCCAACGCCATAACAGTGGGTTCATAGCTTTCCCCGTTATTTAAAATGCATAATTCCAAACTCTTTTACCTCCCGTATTGCATCATTTATTAGCAGATACTAGCAAAGGACCTTATTGGGAAAAAGGCTGTCATCTTTCCAGACACCGATACCAACAAAAACTCCATCGCAAAATACTTGCACAGAGGTATTTCCGGTAGGAAAAGCTCCTTGAAGCATTCTTTTATTAGTAGCCAGGCCATTTTTAAACGCTTTTAGACGTTTAGCTGAAATATTAATTCGAGGCAAGTCCAACCCCCATTCGGGATTAAGAACAAAACTAAAATCGTTGTTTAAAATAAACCGTTCTATTTCCTCCAAGGTTAAGGCTGAGTCTATAGAGAATTTTCCCGACCGTAACCGCAAAAGAAAAGACATATGTGCTCCACAGCCCAGTTCCTGTCCTATATCGTGACATAAAGTTCTAATATAAGTTCCTTTAGAGCAGGTAACATCAAATAAAACTGTTGGAAATTCTGCCTGTTTCCATTCAATCACTTCTAGCTCACTTATGGTTACCGGACGTTTTTCCCTGACCACCTCTATTCCCTTGCGTGCATATTCATAGAGATGCTTACCCTTTTTTTTAATAGCAGAATACATTGGAGGGGTCTGTTCTATTGCCCCTACAAATCTGGGCAAGACTGCTAGAAAATCCTGTTCAGATACATTCGGAGTCTTTGTTTCCAGTATTTGACCGTATAAGTCTTGAGTGTCAGTTGTAATACCTAAAGTCAGCTCGGCTCTATACAATTTATCTTGATTAACATAGTATTCAACAAGTCTTGTGGCCTTGTCTAAAAAGACTGGCAGAACCCCGGCAGCTCCAGGGTCGAGAGTTCCACCATGGCCGGCTTTCCTGGCATTGGTTTTTTTTAATATCCACCTAACAATATCCGCCGAGGTCATACCCACTGGTTTCAGAACATTAATTATTCCGTCCATGTTTCAAAGCCTCCTCTAAGGCCAAAACCACACTCTGGGTAGCTTCGGAAAGAGGAAGATTGATTGTGCAACCGGCTGCTCGGATATGGCCACCGCCGCCGAATTTTGAAGCGACTTTATTGACATCCAACCATGAGTTTGACCTAAGGCTTACTTTTATCTCGTCATTATCAAGCTCTTTTAGAAGAACAGCAGCCTCAACATCTTCAATATTTCGGGCGTAATTAACCAATCCTTCACTAAGATTTTCTTCAGCCGAAGTTTCCGCAAAATCCTCTTTTGAAAGCACTATTACTGCAATTGACCCATCTTTTAATAACACCAAGTTAGAAAGTGCTTTATGTAAAAGCCTGATCTGAGCCAAACTTTTCCGTTCAAAGAGTATATTATTTATGGCCACTAAATCGATCCCTGTTTTTACTAATTCTGCAGCAATTTTAAAACTTTTAGCCGTAGTGTTGCTATAGCTGAACCTTCCAGTATCAGTAATAATTGCTGTATATAAATTAATAGCTATTTCTTTAGTAATTGATATCTTGAGTTCTCGCAACAAGCTGTAGATTATTTCACCGGTCGCAGCGGCCGTAACATCAACGTAATTATACGTTCCATACAAGGTATTGGATATATGATGGTCGATATTAAATATTGTTCTGGTAGGGAGGCAATTATTAACAAGATGACTATCAACTCGGTCTGCTTCAGCACAATCAATAAAAATAAGGTTTGCTGGAAGGTCTTCTGGGATACTTCTCGATATGCGTTCAATTCCAGGCAAAAATTTAAGATTGTCAGGCAATGGACTAGTGTTATAATAGGACACTTTTTTACCCATACTTTCTAACGCAATTCCCAAAGCAAGCATAGACCCCAAACAATCACCGTCAGGAGAGACATGGGAGAAAAGTGCCGCTTCTGGCACTTCTCTAATATTAAGCGCAAATTGTTTTAGCGTATTAGCCCTCGTTTTGCTCCCCACTGCCTGAGCCACCTCTCGTTTCCATTTCCCGTAACAGTTGAGAAATATAAGCACCATGCTCAATTGATCTATCATATTTGAAACTTATTTCCGGAACATAACGCAGTCTAACAATTTTGCCGATTTCTCCCCGAATATAGCCAGATGCTCTATTTAAAACATCCATACTATTTTTTACGTCTTCCTCACTGCCCATAATGCTAACAAAAATTTTCGCAGACCTTAAATCATCTGTAACTTCCACATCGGTAATAGTTACAAATCCTAACCGCGGATCCTTAATTCCTTCTAATATTAGTTTTGATACTTCGATCTTAATAGTTTCTGCAAGCCTAAAAGCCCGATGTTTAGACACCTTGGAACCCTCCATCCAATGCTATTAAAGCTCTCTTTTTACTTCCTCCATGATAAAAGCTTCGAAAATATCTCCTTCTTTAATATCGTGGAAATTTTTTAACCCTATGCCACATTCATAACCTTCAGCAACTTCTTTAACATCATCTTTAAACCTTCTTAGTGATTCAATCTCACTCTCATTAATAACTTTACCATCTCTTACTACTCTAATATGGGAAGAGCGAGTAACCTTACCTTCAAGAATGTAGCAACCAGCAACTGCACCAACCTTAGGCACCTTAAAGACTTGTCGTACCTCTGCCTTGCCATTAAAAACTTCTTTATAGTCAGGATCCAGCAAGCCTTCCATCGCTGCTTTTATATCATCGATAGCATCATAAATAACACGGTATAATCTAATGTCAACACCTTCTAACTCCGCAGTTGCTTTGGTATTAGAGTCATGTCGGACATTAAAACCTATAATTATAGCATTTGATGCAGCAGCAAGCATAACGTCAGATTCACTTATGGCTCCTACACCACCATGAATAACGTTTACTCTAACCTCAGGGGTCGATAGTTTTGTTAAAGATTGCTTAACTGCCTCAACCGAGCCTTGAACATCAGCCTTTATAATTATATTTAGTTCTTTTACTTCGCCCTCTTTTATCTTACTAAATAAATCATCAAGACTAATCTTGGATTTTTGTTTTACTTCTTCAGCTTTTTTCTCATTAACACGGGCTTCCGTGATACTGCGTGCCAGTTTTTCATCTTGAACAACATGGAAAATTTCACCGGCTAGCGGAACCTCAGATAAGCCTTGGATCTCAACAGGCATTGAAGGGCCGGCTTTTTTTACTCTTCGCCCTTTGTCATCAACCATTGCCCTAACTCGACCAAACGCCTGACCCGCCACAATAATATCGCCAACATTCAAGGTGCCTTTAGCTACTAAGACGGTAGCAACCGGGCCTTTACCTTTATCTAGCTTTGCTTCAATAACTGTCCCTGTGGCATTGCGGTTGGGATTAGCTTTTAGCTCCTTCATTTCAGCTACCAGTACAATCATTTCTAACAGATTTTCAATATTTTTCTTGGTTTTGGCTGAAACCGGGACTGCAATAGTTTCTCCGCCCCATTCTTCAACAACCAAACCATATTCAGTTAGTTCTTGCTTAACCCTATCCGGATTAGCTTCTTCTTTATCGATTTTATTTATAGCCACTATAATTGGAACGTCAGCAGCTTTAGCATGATTAATAGCCTCGACAGTTTGAGGCATTACCCCATCATCGGCAGCAACAACCAAAACTGCAACGTCTGTCACTTGAGCACCTCTAGCCCTCATAGAAGTAAAGGCTTCATGACCAGGAGTATCTAAAAAGGTTATTTTTTGATTATTTATCTCTATTTGATAAGCTCCAATATGCTGAGTAATTCCTCCTGCCTCCGAAGCTGTAACATTTGTTGCTCTAATGGCATCAAGCAAAGAAGTTTTGCCATGATCTACATGTCCCATAACTGTTACAACAGGAGGGCGCGGTTTTAAATCCTCCGGTTTGTCTTCGATTTCTTCAATAACTGCTATCGATTTTTCCACCTTAACTTCGACTGTTACTCCCATCTCATTAGCTACAATGGTAGCAGTATCTGAATCTATTTCTTGGTTTATTGTGGCCATAACTCCTAACTTCATTAGTTCCTTAATTACTTCGCTGGCTTTCCGGCTCATTCGCGAAGCCAATTCTTGGATAGTTATACTTTCCGGAATAACAACATGTTTAGGAGTGGCTGGCTCTCTTTTTTCTTTTGTTTTACCGTTTTTTCTAAGAATAGCAGTAATATCTTTTTCATTGGCATGCTTTTTATCATACAAATAGTCCTTATTGTCATGCGCCTTCTTTTTAGCTGGTGGTTGACGTTTAACGGGTTGTTCGCTAACAGTTAACTCTACAGATTTACCTTCTATTTTAATCCTTTGCATTTGAGGAGCTTTTTTACCGTCTGAACCGTGGCGCCCTCCATGGGGTGCCCTTTTTGGCGCATCAGCAATAGGGCGACCTTGACCTCTTCTCGGGTCGGCCGCTGGACGCTGACCACTCTGATGTTTGGACATAAACTGTTTTTCCTTATTCATACTTGGTGTTGAACCAGACATCCTCCTTAATTCATCAGATTTAGATTCCTGTGGTCTTCCCTGTTCACCGCTTGGCCTTGGTACTTGGGACCTTCTAGGATCGCCAGGCGGTCTTTGTCGCTGAGGCCTGGGTTGACCTGGTTGTCTCTGTCGGTGTGGCCTTGGCGGTGCCGGAGGCCTTTGTTCCGATCTCATTTCTGATGGTGTTCTTGGGCTCTGTGGCCTGGCCTGACCTAGCGGTCGTTGTCCTGCCGGCGGTCTGGTCTCACCAGTCGGTCGTTGTCCGGCCGGAGGTCTGGCCTCACCGGTTGGACGCTGTCCCTGCGGTCTCATCTGTGTAGATGGCTTCGGCCTCTGAGGTTTAGCAGCGGGGCTTAAGTTTTCTGGGGGTCGATTATTATCCCGAACTAATTTTTGCCGGATTTCATCCTCCCTCTTTATTCCTTCCTTATGGTCTTTCTTTTCTTTTCCTACTGTCACTCCACTAATGCCTTCATCTTTTTCATATTTGCGATCAGCATCGGGCAGAACACTGGTTTTTTTCAGTGCATGCCTTACTTTTTGAGCCTCCTCATTTTTAATTGCACTCAGGTGGTTTTTCACACTGATGCCCATCTCATTTAACTTTGTAATAAGATCCCTGCTGGTAATATTTAGCTCTTTAGCCAGTTCGTGAACGCGAATAGTACTCAAACTATCACCCCCAAAAAACAAAATTGAAAATATATAGAAATATAATTTGTTCACTCCTTATTCGCTAAAATTTAAAAAATTTTATATATATATTAGATAAAGCACAAAGCAAAGATCCTCGGTTAAAGAATCACCCCAGATGGTCCCAGGCCTTATATATAGCATCGGCAAAACCCTGATCCGCAATCAGAATAACTGCTCTTGGTGACAACCCAATGGCTAAACCCAATTCTTCCTTATCTCCGCCTAACAATACCTGAATATTTAGTTCTTTCGCCCATTGCCCAAATTTAGCGTTTGCTCCTGGGGAATCTTCGGCAATAATCACTAAATAACCTTTTTTTCTTTTGAGCATAGCTTCCACTTGGGATTCACCCGAATATACTTTTCCCGCTCTCCTAGCAAGACCCAATAAAGATACTACTTTAGGATTCATGATGGTTCCACCTGTTCTAGCAATTCGGCTAGCAATTCATCAGATGGTTTTAGGGCAAAAGCTTTTTCAAATTTATGATTTTTTAGAGCCTCGTTTAGACATTTACTGTTGGGACATATATAAGCACCTCGCCCGTTTTTCTTCGAAGTCGGGTCATATTCCAAAGTATTATCAGAAGTCTTAACTATTCTTAACATTTCTCTCTTCGGTTTCATCTCCTGGCAGCCTAAGCACATCCGAAGTGGGATTTTCCTTCTCTTCATTTTTCTCACCCTTTAGGTTTTAATTTTACTTTTTACGAGAAGTTTTTCTTTTATTCTTTGTTTCGGTTTCAGTATTCTCATACTCTGGATAATACTCTTCTGTATCGCTCAAATCATCCTGATAGTCTTGATACTCTTCTTCAGCTTCAGAGTAATACTCTTCTTCGTATTCTCCCTCTTCGTATTCTCCATAATATTCTTCATATTCTTGTTCCGAATCATCATAGCTTTCATATTCAATCTCATCATAGTTTTCGTAGTCCTCATAATCTTCATATTCTTCTTCTGAATATTCTTCTTCTGAATATTCTTCTTCTGCATATTCTCCCTCTGAATATTCTCCTTCTGCATATTCTCCTTCTTCGTACTCGTCATAATCATAGCCGTCTTCATACTCTACATAACTGCTATCTTCTTCATATTCGCCATAATCATCGTCAACATAGTCGTTTTCATCGTAATCCGAATAATAATTCTCATCATAGTCATCATAATCATCATAATCTGGATAATATTCATCCAACTGTTCATCAGTATACTCGGGTTCGGGCGGAATAAGATTCTGAGCTATAGCCTGCGATTCATTCTTAATATCAATCTTCCAGCCGGTTAATTTGGCGGCAAGTCTAGCGTTTTGCCCTTCTTTGCCAATAGCCAAAGATAGTTGATAATCCGGCACCACTACTAATGTCACTTTTTCCTCCTGTTTAGGGTAAACGCCTAAGACTTTAGCAGGCGATAGCGCATTGGAAACAAATTCAACTGGATCGTCAGACCAGTTTATAATATCCATCTTCTCGCCTTTCAGCTCATTTACTATATTTTGTACCCGACTACCCTTGGGGCCTACACAAGCTCCAACAGGGTCAACATTCTTATCTTTGGAATAAACTGCAATTTTCGATCTTGCACCGGCCTCCCTGGCTACTGCCTTAATTTCTACTATTCCATCATGAATCTCGGGTACTTCCAGTTCAAATAGTCTTTTAATAAGTCCGGGATGAGTACGGGAAAGAAGAATCTGGGGGCCTTTCGTTGTTTTTTTGACTTCTACAACATATGTTTTAATCCTCTCGAATGGCTGATAACTCTCTCCTGGTATTTGCTCTGAACCAGGCAATAAAGCTTCTACTTTGCCCAAATCAACGATTACGTTTTTGTGATCGAGGCGTTGAATTAGTCCAGAAACAATGTCCCCTTCACGA
>JAAYSI010000295.1 GCA_012524045.1 Peptococcaceae bacterium
AAATTTCCCTTTCCTTTCTGATCATAAATTCTATCTTTAAATTTCGATATCTTACCGAGGAGGTGAAATTATGGCAACGTCTATTCGTTTACGTCGTATGGGTGCAAAAAAGAATCCTTTCTATCGTCTAGTAGTCTGTGATACAGCCTCGCGCCGCGATGGAAAGGCTATTGAGGAAATTGGTTATTACGATCCTACTAAAAATCCTCACGAAATCAAAATTGACGAAATCAGAGCTTTGGATTGGTTAAACAAAGGGGCTCAACCTACAGATACTGCTAGATCCCTACTTAGCCAAGCCGGTATTATGGAGAAATTTCATAAAAGCAAGTAAGCTTGGGGGTGACTCCTGTGAAGGAAGTAGTGGAAGTAATAGCAAAAGCCTTGGTCGATAATCCTAATCAGGTAATTGTTGCCCAGAATGCCACAGAGAAAACTGTTCATCTTCAATTGACTGTTGCTCCGGAGGATATGGGGAAAGTTATCGGAAAACAAGGAAAGATTGCCAATGCCATTCGCACTATAGTTAAAGCTGCTGCCGTTAAAGATGGGCGCAGAGTTATTGTCGATATTGAACAATAATTGCAGAAAATTATAATTAGAGAAATCAGTTAGAAAGGGCTTAGGCCCTTTTTGACTTTGGCAGATTAAATATGAAATAATAGATATATCTTAATCTATGGTTGCTTTAAGAGAGAAGGGGCGTCGGTATTTGGAAACTGTAGTTATTGGTGAAGTTCTAAAATCTCATGGGATAAAAGGAGAAATAAAGATTTATCCATTAACGGATAACCAAGCCAGATTTAAGAAATTGAAGAAGGTTTATTTATCCGATCAGAAAACAGAATTAAGCTTTGCGGTTCAAGGTGTCCGATTGGGCTCCAAAGGTATGGTTTATCTAAAACTCGCCGGTATTGAAACTCCAGAGCAGGCCCAGAAGTTTCAAGGTTTCCAAGTAAGGATAGACCGCTCGGAAGTTCCGCCACTTAAAGATCGTTGGTATTACTTTGAGCTTGAAGGTATGAAGGTATATGAAAATGACGTTTTATTAGGGACTTTGGTTAAAATTTTGCAGACCGGGGCCAACGATGTTTACCTAGTACGTAGGGAGGAGGGCAAAGACATTTGTATTCCCGCTTTGAAATCAGTTGTCAAGAAAGTAGATGTTCCCGGCAAGAGAATGGATGTAATCCTTCCTCCAGGACTGCTTGATGACTAGTTTTTAAACAGAAAAGAGGACTAAGGGAATGAAATTTACCGTACTTACAATTTTTCCGGAAATGTTTGCTCCTCTTCAGGAGAGTATCCTTAAAAGAGCTCAAAATACAGGAAGAATTAAAATTGAACTTGTTAATTTTCGTGACTTTGCTCCAAGCAAGCATAAAAATGTAGATGATATACCCTATGGCGGCGGTGAAGGTATGGTACTTAAACCGGAACCTATCTTTCGAGCTGTTCGAAGCCTAGCGCCAGTTGAAGGGAAACGTAGAATAATCTTGTTGTCACCGCAGGGAAAGCTTTTTCGCCAGGATATTGCCTCGCAATTAACTTGTTATGATGAACTAGTCTTGATTTGTGGACATTATGAAGGCTTTGACGAAAGAATCAGGTCATTGGTAGATGAGGAGATTTCAATCGGCGACTATGTACTTACTGGTGGAGAATTAGCCGCGATGGTGGTGATAGATGCCGTAGCCAGGCTTATACCGGGAGTTTTAGGAAAAACAGAGTCATTTATTTATGACTCTCATAATGAAGGCCTGCTAGAATACCCTCAATATACCAGGCCTGCGGAATTCGAAGGAATGAAGGTACCGCCAATACTTCTTTCTGGCCACCATGCCAATATAGATTTATGGAGGCGTAAAGAATCACTGCGTCGGACATTTTTGCGTCGTCCGGATTTATTTGAGCGACTTACATTTAAAGCAGAAGATTATCAGCTTTTAGAGGAGTTAGTCGAGGAATATCCGGAGATGGCCCTTTATCGAAAAAAATGGGAACATCTAAAAGCAAAACCAAAGCGCCGTAGGTCAAGGGGGGAAATAGATGGCTGCTGAACTATATGTGGTCCTGATCCATGCGCCTGTTTACAATAAAAATATGGAAACTATAGCCACTTCAATAACTAATTTAGATCTTCATGATATTGCCCGCAGTTCGGCTACTTTTGGTGTACATTCCTACTATGTGGTTCATCCTGCCCCGTCCCAGCAGGATTTGGCCCGAAGAATTATGGGTTTTTGGCGAGAGGGTTATGGGGCTCAGTATAATCCGGATAGATACGAGGCTTTTGCCAGAGTGCGACTTGTTTCTACTTTGCAACAGGCCTTAGTTGAGATAAGTGCTGAACAAAAAGGCAAAAAGGTCTATACGGTCGCCACAGATGCCAGGCTATATCCAAATACCATTGAGTATAGGGATTTACGCCAAATGCTAGAGCAAACAGACGATGTCTTTGTTATATTGCTCGGAACGGGTTGGGGCCTTTTAAAGGAAGATGTGGAAGCAGCAGATTACATACTGAAACCCATTTATGGCTATGGGGAGTATAATCATCTTTCAGTTCGTTCGGCTGCCGCTATTATTTTAGATCGCCTTAGAGGGTGTTAGGGAGAAAATCTATGTAAGTGGTCTAATTGGGCTAAGAGAAGCATAATTAGGAAGTTTATCGTTGATAATATCTAAATAATAGACCCTCCCAGAGGGAAGCTCATCGGTCGGCTAAGAAAGGGAGAGAACCATGGAAATAAAATCCAAAGACACCTCAAAGGCCAAGGATTCCCTTAAGTCCGGCAGTCCCGTGATCGCTGGAATTAAGATTACGAACCCGGCCAAAGTGATTTTTGAGAATCCCCTAATCACTAAAGAGGATGTTGTTCGCTATTATGCGGAAATTGCAGAGCGTATGCTGCCCTATGTTGAACGCAGAATCCTTAGTATTGTACGCTGTCCGAAGGGTATCTCCCAGAGCTGCTTTTATAAGAAACATCCTGGCCCGAGCAGTAGAGAAGTGGTTACTATCCAGGTTGCCGGTAGTGATAGCCAATTCGAGGATTACTTCTATTTAGAAAGTCTAACCGGACTGATTAGTGAGGCCCAAATGGGCACGCTGGAATTTCATATTTGGGGAAGCCGTGTAGATGAATTGGAAAAACCGGATATGATGGTGTTTGATCTCGATCCGGACGAGGGAATGGAATTAAATCAAGTGCGCCAGGGTGTGCGTGATCTGAAAAGCATTCTGAATGAACTAGGATTAAACTCTTACCTTAAAACCAGCGGTGGCAAGGGTTATCATGTAGTCGTCCCCTTTCAGCCTGCTGTTTCCTGGAGCGTATTCTACGACTTTGCCAAACGAGTGGCTCAAGTGATGGAACAAAAGTGGCCGGACCGCTATACTAGCAATGTTCGAAAAGCTAAGCGGGTAGGCAAGATCTTTATTGACTGGATTCGCAACGGTCGGGGCGCGACCAGCATTGCTCCCTATTCCTTAAGAGCAAGAAATGGTGCTACCGTGTCCATGCCCATTGCTTGGGATGAACTGGATGTGATTGCTCCCGACGGCGTCAATATAGCTGAGGCACTGCGAAGGAAAAGAGGGAAGGACCCCTGGCAGGACTTTTTCTTAAATCAACAACAACTGAGGTGAAACTCCTTTACTTCGGATTTTTATTTTTCTTGCGTTAATTTATTGTCTGTGATAAGATAATACAGTGTAAAAATGGATGGTCCTCTGGCTTATAGGGACAATGGGGTTGTCCCATAGGAGTTAATGAACATCTGGCAAGGAAGGGGGGAAATCAAATATGGATTATATTCGTATGATTGAAGAGCAACAAATGAAAACTGATATTCCTTCATTCCGTCCGGGAGATACCGTCAAAGTACACGTAAAAATCGTTGAGGGTTCTCGGGAACGTATTCAGATTTTTGAAGGCCTGGTAATTAGAAGAAAAGGTGACGGCCTTAGAGAAACTTTTACCGTGCGTCGAGTTTCTAACGGTGTAGGTGTAGAGAGAACTTTTCCTCTCCATTCTCCACGCATTGATAAAATTGAAGTCGTTCGCAGAGGTATTGTTCGAAGAGCAAAACTATACTACTTGCGTAATCGCTACGGTAAGGCTGCCCGTATTCGGGAACGCCGTTAGATTTATGCTAATAATGGGAAAAGGGAGCTGGAGAGATTCAGCTCTTTTTTATTAGGCTCTCAGGTTGTCATTTTATGTCTTTCAAGACTTAGGATAATATATTTTTACTAGGAGTAGCTAAATGAATATCCAATGGTATCCTGGTCATATGACCAGAGCTAAAAGAAAACTGGAAGAACAACTTCGCTGGGTAGATGTTGTTTTAGAACTGGCAGATGCCCGCTTGCCCTTAAGCAGTCGTAATCCATTGCTTCGGGAAATATTAGGTCATAAGCCTAATTTGTTATTGCTAAATAAAAGCGATTTAGCTGATAGCATAAAAACGGCTGAGTGGTTGCAGGAACTTAAAAAAGAAAACCCGGTTCTGGCTATAAGTGCCCAGACAAATGCCAATGTTAAAAAGATAATACCTTTGATTGAAGAACTCATGAAAGATAAAACTCAAAGGCTAGAAAAAAAGGGAGTAACTGGAAGGCCTATAAGGGTAATGGTAGTTGGGATACCTAATATTGGGAAATCTTCTTTAATTAATCGCCTTACCGGTGGTTCGCAAGCTAAAACCGGAAACAAACCAGGCGTTACCAGGGGCAATCAGTGGATACGTATTCACAAGGGAGTTGAACTTTTAGACACCCCGGGTATGCTTTGGCCTAAATTTGAAGATCCTGAAATAGGTCGTAAGCTGGCAGCAACCGGTGCGATAAGAGATGAAGTTTTTGACCAAGAGGAGCTTGCCGTCTGGTTATTACAGTGGTTAAAGAACAATTATTTGCAGGAAATTCTTAGCTACTATGGTTTAACTGAAAATGAACTTGACTTAGAAAACATAGGGAAAAAAAGAGGATGTCTTGTGCGTGGGGGTCAAGTTGACACATTTACGGCAGCTCAAATATTCT
>JAAYSI010000307.1 GCA_012524045.1 Peptococcaceae bacterium
AGGACACATACAGAGGTGACCCAAATGATCCGCTTAGTTTGAATCTGTATAGTTATTGTGCCAATAATCCTATAACTTACTATGACCCAACAGGACATATCTTTGAAATGTTAAAGGGACTATTTGGAGGAGGCCAAAAGAATGATTCAACGACAGTAAATTACTACTCAACATCAAGACAGGGAATGCCTACTGATTTATGGATAAGAGTGCAAGAACAACAAAAAATAAGAGAAGGACGTATAATTGAACGTAAAATGATGGGAGATGAGTCAGCAGAAAAAATTCGGCTTGGTGATCCGGGGCTTGAACATAGTGGAAAGATGTTTTTGCAAGATGAGGTAGACATTGATCGGAAAGCATTAGAAGTTATGAGGGAAAAGGAAAGAGAATATAAATTGTTATATCTGCAAACCGGTGAAAGAGCATATGCCGACCTATTGATGGAAGTTTATAATGATTATTATGAAATTGTTGATAAACAAAGAAAATTAGGATTTCAGGTAGAAGATTTTGAATTTGTAAGAGATGATAATTACTATAAAAGATTATACGAAATATATTGGCGGGAAGGTAATTTTGTACGATGGTTATTTACAGAAGAGAGAGCACAGCTTTTATTTTCAGAATCACAAAGTTATCTTTTTGCCGGTATAGGGTTATTAGGAACTGTAGCAGTACAAAATGTGCATACAAAGGCTATGGAAGGCTTTCCATCACATAGTAATGTACCTGATAGTAATGTACCTGAACCCGAATTTAAAGGATTTAATATTTCTAAAGAGGGAACGAGAAGCACTCTTGGTGACGGTATATGTTTCACAGGTGAAACACTAATCCTAACAAAAGATGGTTACAAACATATAAAGGACATTGAAATTGGTAACGATGTTTACTCTGAAAATCCAGAGACAGGCGAAAAAGGCTTAAAGAAGGTAAAAAATGTATTTACCAATGAAACTAAAGAGATAATCCATATTTATCTTGGACAGGAAGAAATTAAAGCAACGCCAAATCATCCATTCTGGGTTGAAGAAAAGGGTTGGATAGCTGCTGGTGAACTTCAAGCAGGAGATAAGGTAAGACTCTATAATGGGAATGTTATTAATGTTGATAAAACTATTGCAAAGAAACTTGAAGAAAATATTAAGGTTTATAACTTTGAGGTAGAAGACTGGCATACATATTTTGTTTCAAGTTTACAAGTGCTTGTTCATAATACCTGTGAAATGAATGTATATAGGGGTGGTAATAGCTTTAAAGTAAAACCAAATGAAGTTAAAATTGATGCAGAAACAGGACTTCTAAAGACTACTCATGGTGTTTCCGTTAACGTGGATGCAAGCAAAGTATCAAAATTTGGTGGAGCATATAAGATAGAATCGTTACCCGAAGGATTGAAAATTATTCAGAGAGGTGCAGATGCAGGACATTTTGAAATTGTTCCAGCAAAGCCGATGACTCTGAATGAATTCCAAGATCTCTTAAATCAAATAAAAACTTCACCAGTTAAATAAAAGCTATCAAGGAGGATGATAGTAATGGAAAAAATCGAAGTATATTTCTTAGACGACTCTGAGTCAGCTGAATTTGAAGCAATTCAGAAAGGATATCGATTAGATGTATATATAAAGGTTGAACAGAGGTATTATAATGTAAGAGTTTACGATTTGATTAGATTAAAGCAGGATTTTGATGATGAAGTAGAAAGTGATGGGTACTATTTTATTGAACCAAACCTAATATTAGTCAAAGAAGTTAACCGAGAGGAGATTAAATATACAGTTTATAATCTGTATAAGCAAAGATATTTTGATTATCTTAAGCCGCTAGAATATATTGATGAAAGTGAGTTGAAAAGAGTTTAGTAATTAGTAGGTCACACTGTGGACTTCAAAAATTAAATCGGGCTAAAATAATCACTAATATTTAACAATTGCTAAGAGGGTTAAATACAAATTTATACTTTTAAAACAAAAATAACTTAATCAAAAAACAAGCACTTTGGTAAT
>JAAYSI010000023.1 GCA_012524045.1 Peptococcaceae bacterium
ATGGGCGTCGAAATTTTAGTAAATCAGGTAGTCGGTAAGATAACATCAGTTCAAGAGTTGTTGGATAATGGCTATGATGCTGTATTTATTGGGACCGGAGCAGGATTACCTAATTTCATGGGTATACCTGGGGAAAATTTAAATGGGGTATATTCAGCTAATGAGTTTCTTACAAGATCTAACCTAATGAAAGCTTATGATTTTCCCGAAAGCGCAACGCCTATTAAAGTTGGGGATCAAGTTGCTGTCCTTGGTGGCGGTAATGTTGCAATGGATGCTGCTAGAACAGCTTTGCGCCTTGGGGCAAAAGATGTGTATATTGTCTATAGACGTTCAATGAATGAACTACCGGCACGGGCAGAAGAAGTTCACCACGCTCAGGAAGAAGGAATACAGTTTAAAATTTTAACTAATCCAATTCGAATAAATGGTGATGAGAACGGTAACGTAAAAAGCATGACTTGTCTTAAATATGAGCTTGGAGAACCCGATTCTTCGGGCCGTCGCCGGCCAATTCCGATTGAAGGTTCCGAATTTGAAATCCCTGTCCAGACTGTGGTAGTATCGATTGGACAAGGCCCAAATCCTCTTGTTACTTCAACAACTCCAGGGCTTACATTAAATAAATGGGGTAATATTACTGTTGACGAAAAAACCATGGCCACCTCAATTCCCGGAGTTTATGCCGGTGGTGATATTGTTACCGGTGCGGCAACAGTTATCCTTGCAATGGGAGCAGGCAAAGTTGCAGCGGCATCGATTAATGAATATCTAAAAAGCAAATGATTTAAGCTAAAATAATTTAAGGATACAATTTTTCAGAAGAGATTGATTCTTTTTCCAAAGAAGAAATCTCTTCTGGCTTTTAGAAAATTTTTCTGAATTTTGCTTCTTTTATCGACTCAAAAAATATAATGTTTGACTTCTTTATCCTAAGAGAGTATATTCATAACTAGATTTGTTATCTCTGAGTATCTATTCATTTAGAAAGAAGGTGAGAAAACTGGACGGTGACAGTTCTAGGGGAAAAACATTATACGTATTAATTATTTTACGGTTGAAGGTCTTGTTTTCTCAGCTTTTAGGGGATGATTATTGTTCAACTTATTTTTCTAAAAGCTTGATTCTGAGATCTTTTGCCGTAAGTTAATGGGGGGGAAGTTGTGCTCAGAATCTGCAAAAATGATGGAATTAATTATCAGGAATTAACGGTTGAACAAATAGTAAGAAATAGTTGGATAAACTTAGTAAATCCAACTGATGAAGAGTTGCTTTTAATAGCAGAAAAAACAAATACGCCAATAGATTTTTTAAGGGCAGCGCTAGATGAAGAAGAAAGACCACGTATCGAGATTGAAGATGATTTTGCGCTCATCCTAATTAGTATTCCTGTTATGCTTAGTGAAACTAACTATGATACTTTGCCTTTGGGGATTATTATAACGCCGCAAAATTTGATTACTGTATGTCTAGAAAATAATCCAGTAGTACTTGAATTTAACGAATATAATCGACGCTTTTTTAACACGGCCAAAAAAACTAGGTTTCTCTTTCAAATTTTATACAAGTCTGCTACTTACTATCTAAGATATCTACGGCAGATAAGTAGGTTGAGTGAACAGATTGAAGTTGATTTGCGACTTTCGATGAAAAACAAAGAGCTATTTGTATTGATGGATTTACAGCAAGCTTTGACTTATTTTACTTTTTCTCTCCGTGCTAATGGTATTGTAATGGATAGATTATTGCGCATTCGCTCTAACAACCAATTTCGTCATTTAATACAAATATATGAAGAAGATGAGGATTTATTAGAAGATGTAATAATTGAAAATAACCAAGCAATTCAAATGGTTGAAATGTACAGTAGAATTTTATCAGGTATGGCTGAGACATTCGCATCTATTATTTCAAATAACTTGAACATGGTAATGAAATTCTTAACTGCTATGACTATTATTTTAGCAATACCGACGATGATTGCCAGTTTCTGGGGCATGAATGTCAATGTGCCTTTTGGAGAGTCAAACCCCTTTGGTTTTATAATTGTTATTACCATAATTGCTGCCTTTACGGGGATAACCACCTATATACTTTTGCGTAAAAAAGTTTTGTGAGTATCTAAGAAAACTAAAAGAACCCTGTACTACAAGTTTGTACAGGGTTCTTCCCCAATATAAAACTTTTTTGGAGAAACTGATGCTTGCTAGAAAAATGGAGGAAAAAGAAATATGATGCCCAATAGAATTTTTTCAGTAACAGAAATAAATTACGAAATTAATGAGATGTTTAAGAAAGATTATAAATTCTGGAACTGCTGGGTTACTGGAGAAATTTCTAATTTTAAGGACCATATTTCTTCTGGACATTGGTATTTTACCTTAAAGGATGCTAATGCAGGCCTGCGCGTAGTAATGTTTAAAACTAAAAATAGCCTTGTTCGTTTTGCCCCCCAGAATGGAATGGAGGTAATAATCAGGGGAAGCATTAGACTTTACGAGCGTGAAGGTAATATTCAATTATATGCGGAAGAAATGTTTCCTATTGGGGTGGGTACTGCTTATATTGCTTTTGAGCAATTGAAAAACAAACTGGCAGAAGAAGGCTTATTTGCACCTGAAAGAAAAAAACCGATTCCGAAATACCCGCGTAAGATTGCGCTTGTAACGAGCCTTTCCGGTGCAGCCCTTAAAGACATATTAAATATTGCCAAAAGGCGCAATCCTCAAGTACCAATCATTATTATTCCTTCTTCTGTACAAGGAGAGACTGCTGCAAAAGAAATTGCGAAGGCTATTGATAAAGCCAATAATTTAAATGATATTGACCTTATAATAGTTGGTAGAGGAGGCGGTTCTATCGAGGAACTTGCACCTTTTAATACTGAAACAGTTGCCAGGGCAATTGCAAACTCCAATATTCCTGTTATCTCG
Source organism: Peptococcaceae bacterium (assembly GCA_012524045.1). Taxonomy (GTDB): domain Bacteria; phylum Bacillota; class Desulfitobacteriia; order Desulfitobacteriales; family Syntrophobotulaceae; genus JAAYSI01. The sequence goes on from JAAYSI010000023.1 coordinate 2,934, forward strand.
GCTATAGGTCACGAAATTGATTATACAATTGCAGACTTTGTAGCTGACCTTAGGGCTCCGACTCCTTCGGCCGCAGCTGAATTGGCCTTCCCATTATTAAAGGATTTAAAGGTTACCATTAATCAATATGAAGAAAAACTTATCAGTTTAATTAATAATTTTTTATTTAGAAAAGAGCATCAGATTAATGATTTTAGAGCAAGTCAGAAATTAGCCCAAGCGGCTTGGCGTATTGGACAATACAGGCAGAACTTAGACGATAATGCTTATAGATTACAACAGAGTCTGGCTGGATTTATAGCTGACAGAAATGGTATACTTAAACTGTTAGGCTCTAAATTGAATTTACTTAGTCCCTTAAATACGCTTAATCGAGGATATGTTTTAGCTTATAGGCAGTCAGGTGTTTTGTTAGATTCTGTGACTAAGGTGTCAATTGGAGATGAATTGATTCTAAAATTTAAAGACGGGATTGTTGATTGTAAGGTTAAGAAAGTGAGTGAAGATGATTTAGATGGGGATAAAGGTTAATGAATTGGAGAATATTACCTTTGAAAAAGGACTTGAAAGATTAGAGAAGATAGTTAATGAATTAAGTCAAAATAATACTACGTTAGAAAATGCTTTGACACTTTTCGAAGAAGGTATATATTTAGTAAGACATTGTAATAATCTTTTAGACTTAGCCGAAGCTAAAGTGAAAGTATTATTAGAGGATGACGAGCTTGAAGAAATTGTAATTGAAAAAATAGAATTTGGAGAATAACTATTATGTTTAAAAAGCAATACAATTATTATTTGAACCTGGTAGAAGAATACCTTAAATCCATTCCTTTTGAAGAAGACTTAATTTGTAGCAGTATGAAATATTCTTTAAACGGTGGAGGGAAAAGGCTAAGACCTGTTTTAGCTCTGGCATGTGTTGAGCTAGTAGGTGGCGAGCCTACAGATTTTGTCCGAGAGGCCGTTGCTCTAGAACTAATCCATACCTATTCGTTAATTCATGATGACCTTCCATCAATGGATAATGCCGACTATAGAAGGGGGCAACTAGCAAATCATAAAATGTTTGGGGAAGCTATTGCCGTTTTAACAGGTGATGCTTTACTTACCATGGCATTTGAGTTTTTATCTCAACCTCTCTCTATTCCTGCTGAAAGACAGCTTTGGGTTATTAGGGAAGTTGCATTGGCAGCCGGTCATAAGGGCATGGTTGGCGGTCAGGTTCTTGATACGTTTAATAACAGGGAAATAAATACAGTTACGGAAATTGATGGGATTCACAACCTAAAGACTGGCGCACTTTTGGTAGCTGCCGCTCGTTCAGGAGCAATCCTGGGTGGAGGTACAGCAAAAGAGATTGAGAAAATTACTCGTTATGCAACTGATATTGGTTTAGCCTTTCAAATTAGGGACGACATTCTAGATATAATAGGTGATAGTGCTATTCTAGGCAAACCTAACCGTTCCGATGAGAAATTAAATAAGAAAACTTATCCTTATTTGCTTGGTTTGGAAGGTGCTAACAGCCGGTTACAAGAAATAATCACTTCAGCGAAAGAAGCTATTCAGGTATTTGGAGCCAAAGCGGCTTTTTTAGAATCCTTAGCTGATTTTATTGCTGAAAGGAAAAATTAAAGGTCTTAAAACTAACATTATCGCTATTTAAGGAAGGAAGTAAATGGCAGATTTATTTGCTATTCTAGAAAATAAGATTTTATGGGCTTCTTTATTAGCTTGGTTTTTGGCGCAAGCAGCGAAAATAATAATAAACTTTCTTGTAGAAGGTAAATGGGATTTTAACCTATTGATTGGTTCGGGCGGATTTCCCAGTTCGCATACTGCTATTGTTTCTGCCTTAGCTGTGAGTATTGGTAAAGTAGAAGGTTTAGATTCACCGATGTTTGCAGTTGCAGTTGCATTGGCTATGATCGTAATGTATGATGCTGCCGGTGTGCGTAGAGCAACCGGAAATCATGCCAGAGTTATTAATTATCTGGTGGAATGGGCCAAGCAGCTTCAGGCAGACCGTCTAGCGGACAACCTTCAGCAAGAAAGACTAAAGGAACTAATCGGTCATACTCCGTTCGAGGTTTTTGGCGGAGCTATTTTAGGGTGTCTAATAGGATTTTTATTAGCTTAATAATTCTAGTTAATATGAATGGAGGAAGCAACTTGTCTTTACTTGATAAAGTAAATTCTCCTGCCGATTTAAAAAAGCTAAACAATAATGAACTTGCAAAACTTGCAGTAGAGATACGTGAAGAGTTAATAGATGTAGTATCCCAAAACGGAGGGCATCTTGCATCTAACTTGGGGGTAGTCGAACTTACATTGGCTCTACATAGATCCTTTAATTGTCCCGATGATAAAATCGTATGGGATGTGGGCCATCAAACTTATGTACATAAACTATTAACAGAACGAAGGAAAGAATTTGTAACTTTAAGGCAGTATAAAGGTTTAGCCGGTTTTCCGAAAAGAGAGGAAAGCATATATGACTGTTTTAATACAGGGCATTCTAGTACCTCTATTTCGGCAGCTTTAGGTTTCGCTAAAGCACGTGATATTAATAAAGATAACTACAATGTAGTAGCCGTTATCGGTGATGGATCAATGAGTGGTGGGATGGCTTATGAAGCTTTAAATCATGCCGGTAATAGCGATACAAATTTAATTGTTGTTTTAAATGACAATGAAATGTTTATTTCTGCCCATGTTGGGGCTATGTCATCTTATCTCAATCGAATCAGAACAGCACCTTTATATGATAAAAAGAAAAGGGATTTGGAAAAATTCCTAAAAAATATTCCTGCTATTGGTTCCTCAGTGGCCAAAGCTGCTGAAAAAGCTAAAGATGGTATTAAATATTTTTTGGTTCCTGGCTTACTATTTGAAGAACTAGGGCTTACATATCTTGGACCAATAAATGGCCATGATATTTCCGCTTTGGAAACGGTCTTTCAACAAGCAAAACAAAAAAAAGGCCCAGTATTAGTTCATGTAGTGACCTGTAAAGGAAAGGGATATGAGCCTGCAAAAAAGAATCCCGATATTTTTCATGGTATAGGGCCTTTTCAAAAAGAAACTGGAATAGTGATAAAAAAAAGTGGTCCACCGACCTATACTAAGATATTTGGAGATACCATATGTGAAATGGCAAAAGAAGACGAAAAAATAGTGGCAGTTACTGCTGCAATGGGAACAGGAACCGGGTTAAGTCAATTCGGGAAACTATTTCCAAATAGGTATTTTGATGTTGGAATTGCCGAGTCCCACGCAGTTACTTTTGCCAGTGCCTTAGCTTTGGCTGGTTTAAAGCCGGTTGTATCTCTTTATTCGACTTTTTATCAAAGAGCATACGACCAAGTGTTGCATGATATTTGTTTGCAAAATGCTAAAGTAGTGCTTGCCGTGGATAGAGCAGGAATTGTAGGAGAAGATGGGCCTACTCACCATGGAATATTCGATATTGCATTTTTCCGAACTATACCTAATTTAACTATAATGGCTCCAAAAGATGAGAATGAATTAAAGCATATGATTTATTCTGCTTTTACCTTTGATCATCCTGTTGCTGTTAGATATCCTCGCTCGGCAGGTTTTGGAGTTCAGATTGATACTAAACCAATGATTCTACCAAAAGGCAAAGCGGAACTGCTTAGAGAAGGCGAAGACATAACGCTTATTGGCTTTGGTCCTGTAGTTTATTTATGTTTGGAGGCAGCTAATAAACTGTTGCAAAAAGGTATCAAGGCCGGAGTAATTAACCTTAGGTTTATAAATCCAATTGATAAAGATTTAATACTTGAACAGGTAAAACAAACATGTAGAGTAATAACAATTGAGGATCATGTTTTAGCTGGAGGTATGGGAAGCGCTGTATTAGAGGTTCTTAATGATGAAAATGCAAATGATATTTTAGTAGGACGGATTGGTTATAATAATTATGTAGAACATGGGCCTATTCCGGAGCTCTACCAGGCTTACGGCGTTACTGTCGATAATATAATTGCCTTAGCAGAAAAGCTGCTGAGAAGAGATTAGGAAGGCCAACAAATGATGAAAAATAAGATACGTTTAGATGTTTTGCTTGTTCAAAAAGGATTAATAGATAGCAGAGAAAAGGCTAAGGCTTTAATAATGGCCGGGAAGGTATATAGTAATAATAACCGACTTGAAAAAGCCGGGATGATGGTTGATGAGGACATAGAGCTTACTATAAAGGGAGAGACTAATCCGTATGTTTCACGTGGGGGGTTGAAACTAGCAAAAGCCATCGATGTGTTTCAACTGGATTTTAAAGACAAAGTGATTGTAGATATTGGTTCTTCCACAGGTGGTTTTACTGACTGTGCTCTACAAAACGGAGCTACAAAAGTTTATGCTGTTGATGTCGGTTACGGCCAGCTTCATTGGATGTTAAGAAAAGACGACAGAGTAGTTAGTCTTGAACGGACAAATGCTCGCTA
>JAAYSI010000024.1 GCA_012524045.1 Peptococcaceae bacterium
TCCAGTTAAAGCCTATTGCGGCTCCTGAAATAAAAAGCAGAATAAGATCCTTTTTTATTTCTGCAAATATAATTCTTTTTCCAAGCAAGAGCTTATAACCCACAAGGACTGTCGCTGCTATAAGTGCTCTGAAAAGAGCTATTTCCGTAGTAGTAAGTTGGATGTTCTTAACAAAGATTGCGAGGGTTCCGAAAACCGTCATTGCTAAAATAATTTTAAGTTTTGCTGGCATTTTTGTTCTTTTTATACTCCTTTTGTAGTCCTAAATTTTTGTTTTAAAATAACCCAGTAAATATTCTTTTTTACTCAGGCTATTTCCTTTAACTCAATTTTTAATTCTAGTTCTATATATAAAAACCCAACAGTTGCCATACACAACCGTTGGGTTTTTTAAGCGAAGTTAACCTATAAGCCGGATTCTGTACTTTTACAAGCGATGGTCATCTATCTAGGACTGTCGTCACCAACAGCCTCAAGCGACCTTACCCGGGAACAGAGCGGGCCACTCTATCGTTCCTCTATTTGGTCTTGCTCCGGGTGGGGTTTGCAGGGCCAGCCAGTTACCTGACTGCCGGTGAGCTCTTACCTCACCTTTCCACCCTTACCTGACACTTACAAAAGTAAATGCCCGGCGGTATATTTCTGTTGCACTTTCCTTAGGGTCACCCCCACCGGGTATTACCCGGCACCCTGCCCTACGGAGTCCGGACTTTCCTCAGGAGCGACCTTTCGGTACTTGCCCCCGCGACCATCCAGTTAACTTCGCTTTATCTTACTAAATAACTTCTTTAAGGTCAATCCTATTATATACTCTTTATATAACTTTAGTCCTTAATTGAAGTGCTTATATAGCATAACATTTTAAAAAAAGAAATCAATCGCTATTTTTTCCAAAATACTAAAAATTTCTTTTCAATTCTTTAAAATATCCCAAATCGAAATATCCACAAAATGTGGATAAGTTGTGTATAACTTGATTTTTCTTAAGGTACTTTTCCAAGAATTTAGCCTTTTAATCACCTTGTATTTTAGTCCAGGGCTGTTAATAACTTTATCCACGGTTTACCCAAGGAACTTTATTTTTAGAACTGATCAGGATTTCTACCCCTTGCATAGTTTTATCTCTACGTAGATATTCATAGAGTGCTTGTATCATCGGAATTTCGCTAAGAAAATGCCCAAGCTCACCAAGTGCCATGCCTGCTTCGAGGCTTTCTAAAACCCCATGATAGTCCACATCGCCGGTTATATACAAATCGGCGCCTTTAAAAATTGCCTTTTGGACAAAACTACTGCCGCTGCCATTTGCAATAGCAACTTTTTTTATTTTTTTATTCAAATCACCGGCTAATCGAACCGCCGAAAAATCGTAAGCTGCGGGAAATATTTGAGAGCCTGTATCATCGATATTCTCTTTAAGGGTAGCTAGGAATTGTTCCCAGATTTCAGCTAAAGTTTTTGGCTCCGGCAGATAGCCTATTAGGCCATAGCCTCTCTTTTTTCCTTTGTTTTTTAACGGGATCAGGTCGTAGGCCGGTTCTTCGTAAGGATGTGCTTTATGCAAGGCTCTAACTGCCCGAGCTAAAGACTTTTCTGCCACGATACTTTCAAGTTTTATCTCTTCCACTCTTGTGAGTTCACCAATCTGGCCAATAGTGGGCTCAGCTCCGTCCAGTGCTCGGAACATTCCTTCCCCTTTAGTCTGATAGAAACAGTCTACATAGTTTTCGCTATGTATTCCATCGGTTATAGCTGTGCCTACCCCTTCGTACGCCAGCGCTTTGCGTACATCCTCTAGATGTTCTTCGGGAACAAAAGTAACAATTTTAACCAGATTTTCCTCCGAAGTAACTTCAAGGTACTCAGTCTGCTCCAGTTTTAAAACTCTTGCCAAAACTGCACTCGCAGCAAGCACAGACTGGTCAAGGTTGGTGTGAGCTGCGTAAAAAGAAATTCCATTGCGAAAAAGGCTGAGGGGCAAAAGTGCGGACTGGTTGTCCATACGCAGATTTTTCAACGGCTTAAACATAAGCGGATGATGAGCAACGATGAGTTTGGCCTCTTTTTCCACAGCTTCCGCAATAACTTCCATAGTTACATCGAGAGTTAGAAGCATTTTTTCGATTTTCTGCGAACTGGCTCCTACCAGTAGACCCGGATTATCCCAATCCTCCGCCCAGGAACGAGGGGCTAGCTTTTCGATTAGTTGTTCTACTTGCCCTACTGAAACAGCCATTTTAACACTACCTCCATTATTTGTATTTCTTGTCGCAGAGAATCTGCTTGAGTTTTGACCGATTCCTTATTCGCCCGGCTCATTTCCCGAATTATTTTTTGCTTGTGTTCAATAATATCAGCGAGTACATATTTGAGCATTTTGTCCTTTTTAGCTAAAA
>JAAYSI010000025.1 GCA_012524045.1 Peptococcaceae bacterium
GTTAAATCTAAAAATCTAATGATTGGGGGCACATCAAATGAAGACATCTTCAAGTGCTTGGTTTATTTACTCTCTGTTTTCGGACTTAACCCCAACATTTGACAGAGAGCCAAAAAAAATTATTGTATAATATAATTAGGTCAAGAGTATTACGCCCACAGATTTGAATAGACATTATTATTCTTTTATACTTATATGGTTTACTTATAATTTACAAAAATTTTGGAGTGCGATTATGAGCTTAAGGATAATTTACGGAAGAGCAGGTAGCGGAAAAACTTACTACTGTTTAAATGAAATAAAGGATAGAATTACAAGCGGAGCAACTTATCCATTAGTGCTTCTGGTTCCGGAACAATATACCTTTCAAGCGGAGAGAGATCTAATAAAGATTCTGAATACAGGCGGAATTCTTGGCAATGAGGTATTGAGTTTTCGGCGTTTGGCTTACAGAGTTTTCAATGAGGTTGGTGGAATAACTCTTCCTCATCTTCATTCCGCCGGCAAATCTATTATTATTTATAAAATCCTTAGTAAAGCTAAAAATGATTTAAGGATTTTCACCAAGGCTGCAGATAGCCAAGGCTTTGTAGCTACAATATCCAATTTGCTTACGGAGTTTAAACGCTACAATTTAACTCCGGAAGACTTAAAACAGACCGCTGCCAAGCTGGCAGATGATGATTTGCTCAAGGACAAGCTGGAAGAACTCGGCTATATCTATACCGAATATGAAAAAAACATTGAAGAAAAATATCGGGATGCCGATGATGATTTGACCTTAGCAGCTCGCAAACTGGAAGATACTGATTTTCTTACCGGTGCGGAAATTTGGGTTGACGGTTTTGCCGGTTTTACGCCTCAAGAATATAAAGTATTGGCTCAACTGCTGCCCAGGGTTAAACGTTTGAATGTCTGCCTTTGTACAGATTCTTTGGAACAAGCAGGCTTTTTTGATGAAACCGATGTTTTTGCTCCGGTAAAAAGAGCTTTTGGCAGATTAAGGGCTATCAGTGAAGAACTAGGGATAAAGATGGAACCCGCTGTTAATTTAAATGGTGACGCTTTGCCACGTTTTCAAAACTCTGAGGAACTCTCCCATTTGGAGCGTCATTTTTATGCATATCCTTATAAAGCTTTCTCTGAACAAACAAAGACTATTTCCTTATATTCGGCATTAAATATTTTTACGGAAATTGAGTCTGTGGCTCGGGATATTATTAGATTAGTCAGAGACGAGGGTCTGCGCTATCGGGATATAGCCGTGGTGACAAGGGATTTAGGTAGTTACGAAAGTCTGATCCAAGTTATATTTGACGAGTATGAAATCCCTTACTTCTTGGATAGAAAAATGGAGATTATTAAACACCCTTTGGTCCGGCTAATTTTAGCAATGCTGGATATCTTCAACCACAATTGGACTTATGAAGCGGTTTTTAGTTATCTAAAAACTGGACTTACTGGGATAAAAGCGCAAAGTATTGATCTCCTGGAGAATTATGTTCTAGCCTGTGGTATTCGAGGGAATATTTGGGTTAAAAACGAGCCCTGGACCATGGATCCCGATTTTTTGCCCGATGAAAAAAATAAAGAATCTCTGGAACAGAGACTTAAAATCATTAACGAAATAAGGTACCAGGTTACTGCTCCACTTCTGGAATTTCGCCGCCAAACTAAAGGCAGACAGAAAGCGGCCGATTTTTGTGCCGCTTTGTACGATTTTCTGTGCTCAATAAATATTCCGGAGAGAATAGAAGAACAGATCCAGCATTTTAAGGCTAACGGACAACTGGCTTTGGCCAATGAATATTCTCAAGTCTGGAATATTGTGATGGAAGTGTTGGATCAAGTAGTCGAAGTAATGGGTGAGGATAAAAGCAGTTTAGAAAAATTTAGCGATATTTTCGAAATTGCTTTTGCAGAATATCAAGTGGGCTTCATTCCGGCTTCTTTGGATCAGGTTTTAGTCGGGAGCGTTGAACGTTCTAAAAGCCATGAGATCCAAGCTTTATATATCCTTGGAGTTAATGACGGGGTATTTCCTTCTGCTGCTTTTGAAGAGGGGATCTTAAGTGATAGGGAACGGTTGGAGTTGAGAGCCAATGGGCTTGAATTGGCCCAAGATACCCGAACTCAAGCTTTCGACGAACAATATTTAGTCTACCAGTCATTGACGACCCCAGCCAAATATTTACATTTAAGCTGGCCAATTGCTGATCAGGAAGGCCGAAGTAAGCGACCGTCGATTATTATCTCCAGGCTCCGCAAAATCTTTCCTAAGATTGCTGAAACTAGCGATATTCAAGAAACGGGGCCAGATGAAGAACTACAAAAATTAGCGGCTAAATATCCGGCTTTTAGGGAAATGGTCGGAGCTCTGAGAGCAAAGGCTGACGGTAAAACAATCTCACCTCTGTGGGAAAGTGTTTATCTCTGGTTTCAACAACAACCAAACTGGCAAGAACGATGTGCCGGGATTTCTTCTGCTTTTGCTTATAAAAATATTGCTGAACCGGTCAGCAAAGAGAAAATTACTTCGCTATTTGGCAGCCCTGTTTATGCCAGTGTATCTAGGTTGGAAAGATATAATTCATGTCCTTTTAGTTTCTACATCCAGTACGGATTAGCAGCCAAAGAACGAAAAATTTACAGGCTTACTCCGCCTGATGTGGGTACTTTCCTGCATGCGGTATTAGAACGCTTCTCTCAGTTGGTTGCCGATCAAAATTTATCCTGGCGTCAGTTGGACCGAGATTGGTGTGCTGAGCAGGTCACTAGTATCGTAGATGATATGTTAGAAAAAATGCAGGGCTCCGGCTTTGCCGGAAACCGGCGTTATAGGACTTTAGCCAGACGACTGCAAAGGGTTGTTACGCGGGCTGTGTGGCTGATAATTGAACACTTTAAGCACAGTAGCTTTGAACCGGTGGGTTACGAGATAGGCTTTGGCGACGGTGCAGAACTGCCGGCTATAGTTCTCGAACTGGATTCTGGCGAACAGATCAAACTAACCGGCCGGATAGATAGGATAGATGCTCTGAGAACAGAGGAAGGCACTTACTTACGCATAGTGGACTATAAATCGGGCAGTAAAGATTTTAAACTAGCTGATGCCTATTACGGCCTCGAAATTCAACTACTTACTTATCTGGACGCTCTGGCTGAAAATCCCGGCCTAGGTCTGAAAGGGCCTGTATTGCCCGGCGGCGTACTTTACTTTAAAATCGACGATCCTCTGATCAAAATGCAGAGCACTCCAGAAGAGATAGAAAAAGCCATTATGAAGAAGTTGAAGATGAAAGGCCTTCTGCTGGCTGACGTTAAACTACTCAAAGAGATGGATAAAAACTTGGGGCGGACATCGTTAATTATACCTGCTTCGCTGACTAAGGATGAGCAAATCGGTAGATATTCTTCGACTGCTTCGCTCGAACAGTTTCATCTTCTTAGAAAATATTTACGCCGCCTGCTTAAAGGAATAGGCGCAGAGATTTTAAAAGGTAATGTAGCCATTAATCCTTATAAAAAGAAAAACAGGACTGCCTGCCAATATTGCAATTTTACAGCCATCTGTCAGTTTGACCCTTCTCTGCAGGAAAACTCTTACAAAATTCTTCCTGAGCCGAAGGATCAAGAGATATGGAAAATGCTTGCTGAACAGATAGAGACGGAGAAAGGTCCGGAAGGGGAATAGGGGAAAAAGACTATGGGTGAGATAAAATGGTCTGATGAACAAAAAGCGGCAATTGAAACGAGAAACTGTAATCTTTTAGTGGCGGCAGCGGCTGGTGCGGGTAAGACCGCAGTATTGGTCGAGAGGATTATCAGAATGATTACGAATGAGGAACAAGCAGTGGATATTGATCGTCTGCTGATTGTTACCTTCACCAACGCAGCTGCTACAGAGATGAGGGAAAGGATTGCTTCGGCACTCACCGGAGCTTTGGAAAAAAATCCAAATTCTCCAAGATTGCATAAACAGCTGACTTTACTAAATAAAGCCAGTATAACTACTATTCATTCTTTTTGTCTGGAAGTAATCCGTAATAATTTTCCGAAATTGGATATTGACCCGGGTTTTCGAATTGCTGACCAGACTGAGGCTGATTTGTTAAAGTTGGAAGTACTGCAAGAACTCTTTGAGGATATGTATGAAGAAGCGACGGAAACGACTTCTAACATTTTTTATGAGCTTTTGGAATGTTATAGCGGCAACCGTGACGACCAGGATTTACAGAATATGGTCTTAAGTCTGTATGATTTTATTCAAAGTAATCCTCAGCCTGAAAAATGGCTTAACAATATGATTGCTCTTTTTCAGCCTGCGGCCTGGGTGGACTTTAGTGAAACCATCTGGGGAGAGGAGCTTATTAAGAAAGCAGAATTAGAACTTCAGGGACTTAGAGATTTGATGGAGAAAGCTTTGGCTGTTATTGCCAATGAGCCGGGCCTGGAAAAATATTATCCTGTGTTTTCCGATGAGGCAAATCGGCTAGATGCTTTATTAAACATATGTAGCATAAAAGCTCCAAAATGGGACAGCATCTATCAGGTTGTGCAGAATTTTAGTTTTGAAAATCTGCCCAGAGCCAGCAAGGAATGTACTCCGGAACGGAAAGATTATGTGAAAGAAATTAGGGACACTGTTAAGGCTGGCATAGCCGAACTGGCGGAGAAAGTCTTTACGGCCGATTCCGAACAGGCTAAACAGGATTTAAAAACCCTGTATCCCTTGTTAATGTGCCTAGCTGAATTAGTTATAAAATTTACAGAGAAGTACCAGAGCAAAAAGAAGGAAAAAGCGCTGGTGGATTTCAATGATTTGGAACACTTTTGTCTACAGATACTGGCCGATCAGGATGAAAAAGGAGAGTTAAAGCCGTCGCAGGTTGCCTTAGACTATCGGGAACGTTTTCAAGAGATCCTGGTAGATGAGTATCAAGACAGCAATGATGTTCAGGAGACTATTATACAGATGATTTCCCGAGCGGATGTAGGTGAACCGAACGTCTTTATGGTTGGGGACGTTAAACAGAGTATTTATAGGTTCAGACAAGCTAATCCGGAATTATTCCAAGAAAAATACGACGAGTACCTTCAATTTATTCCGGGAGAGGATACCTTCGCAAACCGCTTGGTCAAAATTCTTTTATATAAAAACTATCGCAGTCGCCAAGAAGTAATAGCTGCAGTAAATTATCTATTCCGGCAAATTATGTCCCGGAATGCGGGAGAATTGGATTATACGGAAAAAGAAGCCTTGAATTTTGGCGCTAATTTCCCGGACCCGGAAAATTCAACTGTTTTAACCGGCGGCGAAGTGGAGCTTCATATCCTTGAAACTAAAAACGACGGTTTATCTGCCAATACAAACAATGCTAGTTCAAACGGCGTCGACAATACAAACGGTACTCTACTTGAGGAGAATGGCCTTCAGACTGACACGGAAAAGGAGCCGGAATTGCTCGATAATATCCAGGCTGAGGCCAGATTGGTGGCTAACAGAATCAGACATCTTTTCCAGCAGGATGAAGAAGGAAAAGTATTTAAGGTGTTTGATAAGAGCAGCAAGGTATATCGTCCGCTCGAATACAGGGATATTGTGGTTCTTTTACGCACAACCCGCCACTGGGCCGATGTGTTTGTAGAGGAATTTAGCAAGCAAGGAATACCTGTTTTTGCCGACACCGGCACCGGTTTTTTCAAAACGGTGGAAGTACAAGTTATTCTCTCTCTCCTGCAAGTTATAGACAACCCTTTGCAAGATATTCCGTTGCTGGCTGTACTGCGTTCGCCCTTTGTTGCTTTTACTACTGACGAGTTAGCAGAACTGAGGCTTGTTCGAAAAAACACTCCTCTTTTTGAAGCTCTTAAAACCTTAGCTGCGAGTTCGGAAAGTCAGGCAGCTTTGAAAGCGCGAAATTTTTTAGCCAACCTTCAAAGGTGGCGAGATCTTGCTCTTTATTTGTCAACTGATAAATTGTTATGGCAACTTTATAAAGAAACGGGCTATTACGGAATGGTAGCTGCGATGCCGGCAGGACAACAACGTCAAGCCAATCTGCGAATCCTTTATGAAAGAGCTCGCCAATTTGAAGAAACGAGCTTTAAAGGATTGTTTAATTTTATCTATTTCATAGACAAATTAAAAAGTGGCCAAGGGGATATGGGCAGTGCCAAAATGCTCGGCGAAAAAGATAATGTTGTACGGATAATGAGTGTCCACAAAAGCAAAGGGTTAGAGTTTCCGGTGGTTATCTTGGCTGGCTGTGGCAAGAAATTTAATTTGCAAGATATGAACAAGAATATTTTACTTCACCATAAATTAGGCTTTGGACCGGAAGTGGTAAATTATCGCTTAAGAATGGCTTATCCGTCACTGGCTAAACTGGCGATTCGCGAAAGGATTAGAATGGAAACCTTATCCGAGGAGATGCGGATTTTATATGTTGCCCTAACCCGAGCTAAGGAAAAATTAATCCTAACCGGAGCAGTAGCCGATATAGCCAAAGCTTGCCCAAAATGGGCTAAAGTTGCCGATGGGAATCAGGAAAAACTACCGGTTTATCAGGTACTTAAAGCAAATAACTATCTGGATTGGATTGGACCGGCAGTCATAAGGCACCGGACAGTCCGGGAATCCGCTGAATTAAAGCATTTCCTGCCGGCTGGGCTGGTGATTGCTGATCCGTCCCAGTGGATGTTGCAAGTTCATTCTAAGCAACAGCTTTTGTCTGAAGATTCTTTACCGGAATCGAATCAATCCGCTGTTCTCGAAGTGGGGGAGCTTGATCCGTCTTTATATTCTGAGATTGAAAAAAGACTTAATTGGCAATATCCTTTGGCTGGAGTTAGTAAACTGCCGGCCAAGGTGACAGTCACCGAATTGAAGAGAAGGTTTGATTTAAGGCCGGAGGGAATAGAGGAGATCCCGGAATATATTTTACCTTTGGTCAAGAAACCACTTTTTTTACAAGAAAAGAAAGGTTTAAATGCAGCCGAAATTGGAACTGTGATCCATTTTGTAATGCAACATTTGGATTTCTGCAACCCAAATCTGGAGATCCAGATTCAGCAGATGGTGGAAAAAGATCTTCTTACCGAGCAGCAAGCTGAATATGTAAACCTGGAAAAGATCAGGGTTTTCGTTAATTCATCCCTCGGTAAAAGAATTAGGGCAGCTGTTAGGGTGCAACGGGAAGTTCCTTTTAATATGGAAATAACCTGCCAGGAAGTTTTCCCGGACAAGCAAGAGCTTAGTTGCCCTGAAGAGGAGTTAGAAGAAAAATTATTGCTCCAGGGCATAATTGATTGTTACTTTGAAGAAGAGGACGGACTGGTGCTGATTGATTATAAGACAGATTATGTTGCCGAGGGCGCGGAAGCTAATCTTAAGGAAAAATATAAAACGCAGATTGCCTATTATACTCGGGCCCTAGAAAAATTAACCGGGAAACCGGTTAAAGAAAAGTATATTTATTTATTTCATAATGGTAAGATATTAGATTTTTAACTCTATACATGATTAATCCTGATTTTGGAATAATATTTTAAGATAGAAAATGCTACTAGCATACCGACAACATGCTACCAGCATGTCGCTTAAAATATGGCCAAAGGATTGATCAAATTGGATAAAGAACGTTTGCTGGAGAGATTAAATTGGTTTTATAGTTTGGAACTGAACCAAGTTGATCTTTATAAATCCCAAAGTAAAGCTTTTCAAAACGACTATACCGGCAGGGTGTTTGAACGGTTAGCAGTGATAGAACAAGGACATGTGGATAATATCGGAGCTAAAATTAGGGAATTGGGAGCCCAACCAACCCGTTTAGGTGATGTGATAGCTCCAATGCTTGGCCATCTAGCCGGAAAAATTATCGGAGCGACTAAGTTGGAAGAGGTATTAAAGATTAATACTATGATTGAATTTAAAGCCATGAAAGATTACAGGGAACTTATAAAAAATTTGATAACCAGTAATTATGGGAGTAAGGACCTAATTAAGCTATTACAGGATAATTATATTGATGAGAATTTGCATACTGAGTGGTTTAAAACGAAGCTGTCCGAGCTTCAGACTACCGAGTTTGCCCTAAAACAGGTTTTGCTCTAATACCTTAACCATTTTACAACCTCTTTGAAAGTAGCATTCTTACCATACATCAATATGGCTACTTTAAATAGTTTGCCGGCCAGTTTCATCATAAGCAAAACCGTCAATACCAGTATTGCGCCACTAAGTATTATTTCCCAGGAAGCTATATGTTGGGACAAACTTAACCGAGCAAGCATTACCCCCGGAGTGGTTAACGGAAAATAAGTGCCGACTAAAGCGACAAATCCCGATGGGTTAACAATAATCGGACCGATAACAAAAAGAGGGAGCATTGGGATCAAAATTACAATACTTTGGAAGCTGCTGCCCGATTGGGCATCTTCCATAGTTGCTCCAATCGCTACGAAAAGTGCTGAGTAGAGCAGGTAACCGGCGAGCGCAAAAAAGAGCATCGGCAGCATGTCCGGTACTAATAAGTATTTAAGGATAGGAATTTTGAAATAAAGCTGGGCTGCCGGTATTCCAAATAGGAGCCAAACTCCTACCTGGATTAGGCCTAACACAAAATAGCCTAGGATCTTACCCTGCATTAGTTCTTCCGCTTTAATCGACGACAGTATCAATTCCACCATTTTATCTTTCTTCTCTTGGAGAGCACTTTGGAAAATCATCGTGCCGGAAGTAAAGACGGCGAGGAATAAAATACCTGCAAAAACAGCGGGTATTATTTTTTCAGGAGTGGTTCTTTGGTCACCGTCACCGGATAGGGGGGCAATATTTAAGCGATAGGGCTGATCCAGCGAGGCAATGTCACTGTCTGTTAAACCAAAAGATTTTAACTTTTGATTTTTTATAGCCCTATCCAGGAGCTGGTTGAGCGGTGAAAGTTTGCCCTGACCTTCGCTATCGGTATAAACAGTGATTATTCCTTCGGTTAGAGATTTTTGATCAATGTTGATGAAAGCTTGGTTTTTGTTGCCTTGAATTTTATTTTTAATCGTTTCCGGTTCGTCAGTAGTAAGAATTAAGTTGAACTGACCGAGATTTTGCGAATCGATTTCTTCAAACAATCCGAGTTCGTCCCTGACATAAACAGTAAAATCCTGCTCAGTTTCAAACTTCGCCAGCAGTGTAGGTAATAAGCCAAATATAAGCATAAGGAAAGGAGTTAAAAGAATCGAAATTACAAAGGCTTTATTTCTTAAGTTCCGTTTGATTTCCCATTCGGCAACTTTCAAAGTGTTTTTCACTAAGAGCGACCTCCTGTAATGGTATTAACGAAAATATCGTGTAACGAAATCCTTGTAATATTCAGTTCTTTGATTTCGATAGAAGGTGGCAACTTTTCGATGAATTCATTTGGAGAAATGTTAGGCTCTAAATGCAGGGTGCTTTTTAGTCCGTCTTGTTCCACTCGGGTAACATACGGCAGGTTTATTAGGTTTTGGACTTCATTGTTGCCGGTAAGCTCGCATTTGTAGCTGCCGTAACGATCCTTGATCCTATCTAGATCATCGTAGAGAATTCCTTTGCCTTTATTAATCATAAAAATCCTGGTACACAGGGATTCCACCATATTCATCTGATGTGAGGATAAGAGAATACTGGTACCCTTAGCGGCAAGGTTTTTTATCTCTTCGATAAAAATACTCTGCGTAAGCGGGTCAAACCCAGACAAGGGTTCATCTAAAACCAAAAATTCAGGCTCGTGAATTATGGAGGCTATGAATTGGACTTTTTGAGCCATACCCTTAGAGAGTTCCTGGATTTTGGCTTTATCTTTACCTTTTAAATCAAGTTTGGCAAAATAGTCCTCAGCTTTTTGTCTTGCTTTGTCCAGCGGGTAATTTTTTAGAGAAGCCAAGTATAAAAGGATATCTATTATTTTGGCATCTTTGTACAGCCCTCGTTCTTCCGGCAGATATCCTATTTTGGAGGGATTTATACCGTTATTGCCATCTAGGAAATAATCAATATAGCCGGAATCCGGATGAATTATTCCTAAGATACAGCGGATTATTGTCGATTTACCGGCACCGTTTGGGCCAACGAGACCAAGAATTTCTCCTTTGTTAAGCTCAAAGGATATACGATCTACGACAGTAGTCTTACCGAAACTCTTGCTTATGTCCCGTACTTTTAAAACTACGGACATGATTTTCCTCCTTTAATATTTTTTCTTAGACTAGTTTTTTCTTTTAATCCTTAATATAATTATAGACAAACTTAGGCTAATTATTTTAAGGAGTTTTTTAAATTGAAGTATATTTTATTACTGTTATTATTTATTGTTTTCTGTTCTTATATAATTTATCGTAAGACAAAACTATCAAAAGATAAATTGAACGAAAAAAGCGAAGAATAAGTCTGAGAACCGCACAAAGAACTTATATTTTAATTCTAATCTTACCAGGACTAGGGTAGTGTGCAATATTGTGGTTAGCGATTATAGTTCAGGACACACTTTTTAGCCAAGCGAATAATATAGATAAAAATCTTATTTACTACTTGACACAGCCCAAAGCTTGAATTAAAATGAATGAAATTTATCAAATTACAAATCATAAATATAAGAATTTCTGAATAAAACTTTTAGACAAATTATTTTCTACCAGGGGATTATTATGGATATACTTGTTAGAAAGAAATCTGTAGAACAAGTGAATCGTTACTTTACCAACTTTAGCCAGTGCTATTTTTACTTTTACTTTAGCACCGGCTATTTTTGCTTGTTTTACAATAGAATTAAGGATTTTCTTTCTAATGAGTTTAGCAACAGGATATGTTTAACAGGGAAAATGTTAAATGGACTTAGCTAAATCACAATAAATAATATTTAAACCCAAATTTAAACGCAAAGAAGGCTCATTAGAAAAAGGGCCTTCTTTTTTATTTTCTTTGAGTTCATAAATATTTGTATAAGTTTACAAAAATATATATTAGGAGGATTTCAGATGATA
>JAAYSI010000026.1 GCA_012524045.1 Peptococcaceae bacterium
AAAGCTGCTCGCCAAAAAGGTATGACAGGCGAGAACTTGCTGCGCTTGTTAGAGCGTCGCCTAGACAATGTTGTTTATAGATTGGGCTTTGCAGCGTCCAGAGCAGAGGCTCGGCAGATAGTTACGCATGGCCATATTACCGTGAAGGGTAGAAGGGTAAGCATTCCCTCATATTTGGTAAAAGTCGGCGATGTAATCTCTATCAAAGAAAGCAGTAGAAACAATATCAGAGTTAAGGAAATGGCCGAAACTATCAAAGACCGCACAGCTCCGGCTTGGCTAAGTCTTGATGTTAATACTTTAAGTGGTACAGTTATTAACTTACCATCCCGTGAAGATATTCAGATTCCGATTGAGGAACATCTAATCGTAGAGAAATATTCACGTTAATCATTTCCAGGAAGAAAGAAGGTGCTACCGATGCTAGAAATCGAGAAGCCCAATATCGAGTGTGTTGAGCGCTCTGAAGATAATACCTATGCAAAGTTTGTTATCGAACCTTTAGAGAGAGGTTACGGAATTACCCTAGGTAACTCGCTCCGCCGCATTTTACTCTCATCACTGCCCGGCACGGCAGTTACTTCGGTTAAAATCGAAGGGGTACTTCACGAATTCTCAACCATTCCAGGAGTCTTGGAAGATGTAACGGAAATTATCCTTAATATTAAGTCCCTAGCTCTTAAGGGCCACACAGATGAGCCCCGCATTCTCAGACTTGAATGTGAAGGAGAAAGGGTTGTTACAGCTGGAGATATAATAACTGATCCGGATATTGAGATTTTGAATCCCGATTTAAAAATAGCTACGTTGGACAAAGATGGACGTCTCTTTATGGAAATGACTGCAGAACGTTCTCGCGGTTATGTTTCTGCCGAAAAAAACAAAAAACCTGATCAACCAATTGGGGTTATCCCGGTTGACTCCATCTTCGCTCCTATTTATAAAGTAAACTACACTGTGGAAGATACCCGTGTAGGGATGATGACTGACTTTGACAGACTTACTTTGGAAGTCTGGTCAAACGGAAGCATAACCCCACAGGAGGCTACTAGTTTAGCTGCCAAAATTCTAAGTGAACATTTGCAGTTGTTTATCGGACTTACCGACAATCTCGATGACGTAGAAATAATGGTAGAAAAAGAAGAAGAAGCAAAAGATAAGATCCTGGAAATGACCATTGAAGAGTTAGATTTATCGGTAAGATCTTATAACTGCTTGAAACGTGCCGGTATCAATACTGTTGAAGAACTTACTCAAAAAACCGAAGAAGATATGATGAAAGTGCGCAATCTTGGACGCAAGTCTTTAGAAGAAGTCGAAAACAAACTAAAAGGACTTGGGTTGGCATTTCGTAAAGCCGAAGACTAAAGCAAAAGGGGGGATCACAGTTGGCATACCGTAAGCTCGGAGTAAATATGAGCCGTAGAAAAGCAACTTTAAGAAATATTGTTACTTCCTTACTAAAACACGGCAAAATTGAAACTACAGAGGCTAGAGCAAAAGAATTAAATTCCTTAGCGGAAAAGATGATTACCCTCGGCAAAAAAGGCGATTTGGCTGCCAGACGTCAAGCTATGGAATTTTTAATGGATGAAACTGTTGTCAAAGAGCTGTTTGATAATATAGGTCCTAAATATGCAGACAGACAGGGAGGCTACACCAGGATAATCAAGAAGGGCTTTCGTCGCGGAGACGCTGCCTCTATGGTCATAGTGGAACTGGTGGACTAACCGTAAAGAGGGGTCAGGTTACTCCGGCAGTAACCTGACCGAATTCGGTTAATGGGAAATATTTGAAACTCAATTTTTTGGTGAAAGAAATGCGTAACATTCTCCTGCGACTAGCCTATGACGGTACTAGCTATCATGGGTTTCAGCGTCAGCCTGAAGAACACGGCCGGACAATTCAAGGAGAGCTGGAAAAAGTCTGGAAGAAGCTTTTTGCCGAAGATGTCAGGATTATAACTGCCGGTCGAACTGATACAGGTGTCCATGCGGCCGGGCAAGTAGTCAATTTTTTTTCCGAAGCTCGAATTCCTCAGCAAAAAATTCCGAAAGCTATGAACAGCCTTTTACCTAGAGATATCAGGATTTTAGAGGCTGTGGATGTCAAACCGGAGTTTAATGCTCGAAAAAACGCCTACTGGAAAAGATACGATTACCGTATTGATAACAGACCCATACCTGATGTTTTCACCAGATTATACTCTCTTCATGTACCTATTCGCCTGGATGTGGCCGAAATGCAACAGGCAGCATATTATCTGCAAGGCAGACATAATTTTAAAGCTTTTGCTGCAGCAGGTTCTTCGGCCAAAAGTTTTATCCGGACACTTTACCATTGTCGGGTTAGGCAGAACGCGGAGACTATTACCATAACCTGCATCGGGGACGGCTTCCTATATAACATGGTTAGAATCATAGCCGGTACTTTGATTGAGGTTGGTAAAGGAAAGATGCAGCCTGAAGACCTGACGGAAATTCTTGAATGTGAGGATCGGACTAAAGCGGGAATGACAGCTCCGGCTTCAGGACTTACTCTCACCTATGTAAATTATGATGGCTCTAGACCAAGTGAGATTTTTGAAGATATTGAAGCAAACCTCTTTGAACAACTAATTTGCTAGAATTCAATATCAATTAATAAATACTAGGACTAATAATATGGACTGAGCGGTTAGTTATATTCATTAAATCAGTTGACTTATAGGCTGATTTTAGCTAAAATTCTTAGAGTGATTATTTTGCCGAAACGTGAATGAGCCCCTCACGTCAGGTATGAAATAAACCTTTTTAAACAAATAATCGGATTGGATTAAAATGGAGGGAATATCATGACCACTCAATTTGCGAAAGCCCATGAGGTGGAACGTAAATGGTATGTCATTGACGCTGCCGGCGTACCTCTAGGTAGAGTTGCTGCAGAAGCTGCTCGCTTACTTAGAGGAAAACATAAGCCAATTTTCACCCCAAACGTTGATACAGGTGATTTTGTAATAATTGTTAA
Source organism: Peptococcaceae bacterium (assembly GCA_012524045.1). Lineage (GTDB taxonomy): Bacteria > Bacillota > Desulfitobacteriia > Desulfitobacteriales > Syntrophobotulaceae > JAAYSI01. Next base: position 3,007 of record JAAYSI010000026.1, read on the forward strand.
TGCTGAAAAAGTAGTTCTTACCGGTAATAAGCTAGATAAGAAATACTATCGTTGGCATTCAGGTTACCCTGGTGGTTTAAAACAGATGACTTATAGAGCTTTAATGAACAAAAGACCTGAAAGAGCTATGGAACATGCTGTAAAAGGAATGCTTCCTCATAACAAACTAGGCGCCAAGATGTATAAAAAGCTCAAAGTCTATAGCGGACCGGAGCATCCACATCAGGCTCAAAAACCAGAAGCATGGAATTTGAAATAGATTGGAAGGAGGAATAAAGCATGGCGACACTACAGTATCAAGGAACAGGTCGAAGAAAAAAAGCCATTGCCAGAGTAAGACTCGTAGCTGGTAGTGGGAAATTCACTATAAATGACAGGGATTTAAGCGAGTATTTTGACAAAAAAACTTTGGAAATGATTGTCCAACAACCTTTTGAAGTTACCGATACCGTAGGGAAGTATGATCTGATAGCCAGAGTCCACGGTGGCGGTTCAACTGGTCAGGCTGGAGCTTTACGGATGGGTATCGCTAGAGCTCTTGTTAAAGCAGATGAAAGCCTTCGTCCAGCTTTAAAACGCGCCGGCTTCTTAACACGTGACCCACGTATGAAAGAACGCCATAAATACGGACTCAAAAAAGCCCGTAAAGCACCACAATTCTCCAAACGTTAATATTTGTTTCATTACACACGAGTTTGTTTACAATTACAAAGTTTGCTTATCGCAATCGCCAACCGTCAGGGGGAGAATTCCCTTTGGCGGTTTTTTTGTGTTCAAAAATAGATATAGAAATAA